>NZ_JBTYMC010000118.1:0-18702 GCF_054880855.1 Streptomyces sp. S6
GTGTCGTCCCGGTGCCGCCGCTCCTCGGTGCACCCGGGCCCGTCTCGTCCGCGTCGGCCGCGTACGGGCCGCCCGGTGGCGGGGGCGCGGCGGGGGTGCGCGGGGAACGAGGGGCTCTGGGTCGGTGCACCTGTCCAACTTAGGTCTGTTTATGTGGAGAATCCGGCGTGGGACACGCCGTCGGAGCAGGCTTGGGCATGCGTTCGAGAGGGCCGCCGGGGTGGGGGCGGGTACGGCTTAGACTGGGGGATCGGCCGGGTTTCCGTACCGCCCCCGGCTCCTGGCCCTCTCCACATACGGGAAGTCGCAACGTGTCGCTCACGATCGGAATCGTCGGTCTGCCGAATGTCGGCAAGTCGACCCTGTTCAACGCCCTGACCAAGAACGACGTGCTGGCGGCCAACTACCCGTTCGCCACGATCGAGCCGAACGTCGGCGTCGTGGGCGTCCCGGACCCCCGCCTCGACCAGCTCGCGGAGATCTTCGGCTCCCAGAAGACCCTCCCGGCGACCGTCGACTTCGTCGACATCGCGGGCATCGTGCGCGGCGCCTCGGAGGGGGAGGGGCTCGGCAACAAGTTCCTCGCGAACATCCGTGAGTCCGACGCGATCTGCCAGGTCATCCGCGCGTTCAAGGACGAGAACGTCGTCCACGTCGACGGCAAGGTCTCGCCCAAGGACGACATCGAGACGATCAACACCGAGCTGATCCTCGCCGACCTCCAGACCATCGAGAAGGTCCTGCCCCGGCTCCAGAAGGAGTCCCGGATCAAGAAGGACGTCGGGCCGAAGGTCGCGGCCGTCGAGGCGGCCAAGGAGATCCTGGAGCGCGGCGACACCCTGTTCTCCGAGGGTGTCGTCCAGGGCGGTGAGCGCGCGGCACTCCTCCACGACCTGCACCTCCTCACGGCCAAGCCGTTCCTCTACGTCTTCAACGTGGACGAGGACGAGCTGACGGACGACGCGTTCAAGGACGAGCAGCGCGCCCTCGTCGCCCCCGCCGAGGCGATCTTCCTCAACGCGAAGCTGGAGGCGGACCTCGCGGAACTCGACGAGGCCGACGCCCTGGAACTCCTCGAATCGGTGGGCGCCGAAGAACCCGGCCTCGCCACCCTCGCCCGCGTCGGCTTCACCACCCTCGGCCTCCAGACCTACCTCACCGCCGGCCCCAAGGAATCCCGCGCCTGGACCATCAAGAAGGGCGCCACCGCCCCCGAGGCCGCCGGCGTCATCCACACCGACTTCCAGAAGGGCTTCATCAAGGCGGAGGTCATCTCCTTCGCCGACCTGGTGGAGACGGGGTCGGTGGCGGAGGCTCGCGCGAAGGGGAAGGCGCGGATGGAGGGCAAGGAGTATGTGATGCAGGACGGGGATGTGGTGGAGTTCCGGTTCAACGTGTAGTGCGTGACTTAGCATCACATCGCTGATCTGGCAAACATGCAGGTCAAATGGGGTCCAGTCTTTCGAGGCTGGACCCCTTGGTTTTTCCGGTGCTGGTTTCGTGCTGGTTCTGGCTGAAGACTTCGCGGTGCGGCGCATCCGCCTTCAGGACGAGGGCCGCGCTCGCCACCCCCCGCCCGTGCCCGCTCCCCGTAGCCCCGCGGACGGCTTGCCGTGACAATCGCCCGGTGAATTCTGTGCACTTGGGGAAGCGCTGGGGGCATATCCAGTGGGTGAGGTCCGCCCCGAGCCGGGCGGATCGCTCAGGGAGAGAGGTCGAGTACGCGGACGCCGACCCCGTACCAGTCCTTGGGTTGGACGGTGGCGACGCGTGCGCCGTCCAGGCGCTCGGGGCTGGGCATGGCCACATGGTGGGTGTGGCACCAGCCCAGAGGTCGCTCGTGGCCCGAGGCGGCCAAGACGGCGGCGAGATCGAGCGGATGAAAAACCACCTGGTCGAGCATGCCGAGGTGCCCGGCGAGTCCGGTGCGTACCCGGTCCGCTTCGGCGAGTGTGGCAAGCGCGACGTGGATGCGCCAGGCCCCGGTCTCGGCTGCCTGGTACAGAAGGCGGGAAGCCAGGACGTTGCCTGAGCCCAGAGCGAGCAGTGCGCTGTCGTCGAGGACTACATCGACAGGGGCGACAGGGTTCACGCGGCGCTGCCGAGCCGGCGCGTGAGCTCGTCGTCCGCTGCGCGGTCCTGCTCCGGATCCGGGGCGTAGCCGGAAAGAGCCTGGAGGACTTCGAGGGTCTTCGCGACCTGCTCGTCCCGCTCGCTCTGCGTGAGGGTGTGCGTGGCGAATTCGCCGACGAGCCCTGCGATCGTGGTGTCCTTCTCGGCGGCCAGGATCGCCAGCCGGTCCCGGATGCTGCTCTCGACCTTGATCGTTGTGTGTGCCATGACTGAGAGAATACATCGGGTATACCCGCCTGGAGAGCTGATGGAAGAAAGCTGCTTGCGCCTCCTCGTTCAAGGACCGAGAGGCGTCGGCCACGTCAGCGCGAGCGGCTGCGAGATCTTGCGGCGTGAAGGCGCCATGCTCCGCCTGAGTGATCGGCACCTTCTTGGAGGCTGTACCGGCACCGTAGTGCGGTAGGGCGGGAGTGGATGGGTATTCGGCACGGTCGATGCACGTGGTGGGAAGATGCGGGAAGCGTGAGAGAGGGGCGGGGCCGGTGGGGCGTGGGGAGCGGGACGCGGTTGCCAGGGGAGTGCGGCTGTACGGGGCGGCGCGGGGGGTGGTCGATGACCACGCCAAGGCCGTCGACGCGGTACGGGCGGCGCTGGGGCCGATCCATGACGCGGCGGTGAAGCGGGAGTTGGAGGCGATTCCCGTCGCCCGGTTGCAGGACGTCACGGAAGGGCGTCTGCGGCTGGGGAGTGTGGAGAAGAGCGGCCTGCCGACAGTAGGCGGTGTCCTTGAGGCGGGGCCCTATCGGCTGCGGCAGATTCCCGGGGTGGGGCAGCGCACTGTCGATCAGATGCTTGCGGCGGCCCGACGGCTTTCCGAGGCTGTGCAGGAGACGGTGGCCGTGCACATCGATGTGGACCGGCAGGAGGCGAGGACCACCGCACTCGTGCTGGCCTTGCGGGTTCTGGTGGAGGCGGGGCCGGAGACCCGGCGCGCGGTGGACCGGGCCGTGGCCTTGTCGGAGCGGCTCGGCCCGCTGCTGGCCGACGCGAAACCCGCCGCCGGGCGCTTCAGGATGCTGCTGGCGGGCCAGGAGAAGAGGGCGCGCGCCCTGGCGGCGGTCGACGAGATCCGCTCGGTGGTGGACGAGGCGGAGCAGGCCGGCCTGCCCGAGCTGCTCGCCCAGGCATCGGTGGACCTGCTGCGCGGACCCTCGTCCGACATCGCGGCCTGGGTGGACTTCGAACTCCGTTCCGCCGAGTACTACAGCCTGCTCGCCGAGATCTCCGGCCGGCAGCCCGACACGGCCGCCGTCGAAGGCTTCCTGCCGGAGGAGATCGCCGAGCGGGTACGGACCCAGCAGCTCGACGACTCGCACCGGCGGGTCTCCCTGCGCGGCTACCAGGAGTTCGGCGCACGCTTCGCCCTCGCGCAGCGCAAGGTGATACTCGGCGACGAGATGGGCCTCGGGAAGACCATCCAGGCGATCGCCGTGCTGGCACACCTGGCCGCCGAAGGGCAGAGCCACTTCATGGTCGTCTGCCCGGCGAGCGTGCTCGTGAACTGGACCCGGGAGATCGAGGCCCGCAGCGCCCTGCGCGTCATGGTGCTCCACGGCCCCGACCGGCACTACGCGTTCGCCGACTGGAAGGGGCGGGGCGGGGTGGGGGTGACCACGTTCGACGCGCTGCGCGGCTTTCCGGCGCCCGGCGGCGGGGAGGTCGGACTGCTCGTCGTCGACGAGGCGCACTCCGTCAAGAACCCGAAGGCCAAACGGTCCCAGACGGTCGCGCTGTGGACGGAGCGCTGTGAGCGCAGCCTCTTCATGTCCGGGACCCCGATGGAGAACCGGGTCGTGGAGTTCCGCAACCTGGTCCGGATGCTCGACGCGGGGGTCGCGGACTCCCTGGGAGAGCGGGACGCCCTGGCGGGCTCGGTCGCCTTCCGCAGAGCCGTCGCCCCGGTCTACCTGAGGCGCAACCAGGAGGACGTGCTGACGGAACTCCCCAGTCTCCAGCACACCGACGAGTGGGGGGAGTTGAGCGCGTCGGACGAAGAGGCGTACCGCGACGCCGTGCGCGCCGGAAACTTCATGGCGATGCGCAGGGCCGCGTACCTGCGCCCGGAGAAGTCGGCCAAGCTGGACCGGCTCCGCGAGATCGTCCAGGAGGCCGGCGAGAACGGGCAGAAGACGGTGGTCTTCTCCTACTTTAAGGACGTGCTGGGAGTGGTGCGGGCAGCACTCGCCACCGGCACCGCGGTGTTCGGTCCGCTCACCGGAAGCGTCGCGGCAGGACGCAGACAGCAGATCGTCGACGACTTCGCCGGCGCCCCGGGACCAGCGGTGCTCCTCGCACAGATCCAGGCGGCCGGCGTCGGCCTCAACATCCAGGCCGCCTCCGTCGTCGTCATCTGCGAGCCGCAGATCAAGCCGACCATCGAGCATCAGGCGGTCGCCAGAGCCCACCGCATGGGCCAGGTCAGGCCGGTTCAGGTGCACCGCCTGCTCGCCACCGGGGGAGTGGACGAACGCATGGTGCGGATGCTGGAGGAGAAGACCCGCCTGTTCGACGCCTACGCCCGCCGCAGCGTCGTGGCCGAATCCACCCCGGACGCGGTCGACGTGTCGGACACGGAGCTGGCCCGCCGGATAGTCGAGGAGGAACAGGCACGCCTGGGGATGACGGACGAGGGGCTCACGGCGGCGGAGTGAGGTGGGCCTGCGGTCCTCAGTGATCGACGCGAGCGCCGCCCGCTACCCCCACTCCACCGGCCGCCCCACCCACCCCGACACCAGCACGAGCCCCGTCTCGCGGTGGACTGTGAGGAACTCCCGCGCGAGGGACGCCGCTTCGGTGGCCGGTACGCCCACTGCCGCCGTCAGCTCCTCGCGGGCGGCCCCGTCGGCGCCTTCACGGTCGTACGCATATACGTTTCCGCCCCCGTCCGTCACGCGAATACGATGCGCCCGCACACACGTGTGAAAAACGGACCGTCCGAAACAGGAGCACGCTACCCGTGTCGACACCCCCGCCGCCCGAGCACCAGGGGCCTCAGGAGAACCCGTTCCGTGCCCCGGAGCCGGGACAGGTCCCGCCGAAGGTGCCTGTGGCGGTGGCGCGGCCGTGGGGGTACGGGCCGGGCCCGTACAGGCCGTCCGCGCAGGTCAACGGGGTGGCGATAGCGGCGCTCGTGCTGGGCCTGCTGTGTTTTCTGCCTGCCGTCGGGCTGGTCCTCGGCGTCATCGCGCTCGTCCAGATCAAGAGGCGCGGCGAGCGCGGCAAGGCGATGGCGATCGGCGGGACGGTGCTGTCCTCCCTCGGCCTCGCCCTGTGGCTCGTCGCGCTCACGACGAACGTCGGCTCCCACGCCGTGCAGGCGATCAAGGACGCCGCCCGCGTCACTCCCGTCTCCGCCCTCGGTGTCGGCGACTGCTTCGACCTGCCGCCGGGCGACACCATCGGCAGCGACGTGTACGACGTCGACAAGACCGACTGCGCCCGCCCGCACGACGCCGAGATCTTCGGCGTCGTCCCGGTGGACGAGGAGGACTTCCCGGGGCGCGCGAAGCTGCGGGACGTCGGCAACGAGAAGTGCGCCGCGCTGAAGCCCGGCTACGCGATGGACCCCTGGGCCGTGCCGGACGACGCCGACTGGTACACCCTGCTGCCGGGCCGCACCGGCTGGGAGTCCGGCGACCGCGCGATCACCTGCGTCTTCGCCCACAGCGACCTCGGCCGCACTCTCACCGGCTCGCTGCGCCGCGACGACACCAACCTCGACGACGCCCAAGTCGCCTTCCTCCAGGCGATGTCCGCGATCGACGACGCCCTCTACGCCGAGCCCGAGGAGTACGCGGACGAGGACCTGGAGGCCAACAAGGTCTGGGCCGCCGAGGTCCGTGACGCCATCGGGCACCAGGCGGCGGCCCTGGCGGCGCACGACTGGACCGCCGCCGCACAGGGCCCGGTCGACCGCCTGGTCAAGGACCTCCGCACGGCCCGGGAGTCCTGGCGCAAGATGGCGGCGGCCGACGACGAGGGCACGTTCTACGAGCACTACGACGTCGGATTCGAGTTTCTGGACGGCGCGTCGACGATCGGCGCCCGTAGCGCGCTGGGGCTGGCGGTGACGCCCCCGGCGTCTGCGGCGGGTACCGGTGACAGGGCAGACGTCTGAGGTGTGAAAGCGGCTATACCGGGGAGAAAGTGCCTGCGTAAAGGGCCACCCCCGGTTTTGTCATCACATCGAGTGGTTCTCTGGCCTTTGCTTGCATGGAGGAACCCACGGTTGCCAGGCTGTAGCTGTCTGTAAAACCTGATGGGAGCGGCCAGTGACTTTCGGTGAGCAGCCGGCGTATCTGAGGGTCGCGGGTGATCTGCGCAAGAAGATCGCCGACGGTTCGCTCCCGCCACACACCCGCCTGCCGTCCCAGGCGCGGATCCGCGAGGAGTACGGCGTCTCGGACACGGTCGCGCTGGAGGCGCGCAAGGTCCTGATGGCCGAGGGCCTGGTCGAGGGCCGCTCCGGTTCCGGGACGTACGTCCGCGAGCGGCCGGTCCCGCGCCGCATCGCCCGCTCCGGCTTCCGTCCCGTCGGCGGTGCGACACCCTTCCGGCAGGAGCAGGCCGAGGTGGACGTCCGGGGCACCTGGGAGTCCAGCAGCGAGCAGTTCGAGGCGGACGCCGGGGTCGCCGTGCGGCTCGGCATCGAGGCGGGCGAGCGTGTCATGCGCACGAAGTACGTCTTCCGCGAGTCGGGGCGGACGATGATGCTGTCCACGTCCTGGGAGCCCCTCGCGCTCACGGGGCGCACGCCCGTCATGCTGCCCGAGGAGGGGCCCCTCGGCGGGATGGGCGTCGTCGAGCGGATGCGCGCGATCGACGTCATCGTCGACAACGTCGCGGAGGAGGTCGGCGCGCGGCCCGGCCTCGCCGACGAACTGCACGCCCTCGGGGGTGTGCCGGGGCACGTGGTGATCGTCGTGCAGCGGACGTACTACGCGTCGGGGCGCGCGGTCGAGACGGCGGACGTGGTGATCCCGGCCGACCGGTACCGCGTGGCGTACCACCTGCCGGTGAGGTAGGCCCCTCCCTCTCACTCCCCCTCACTCCCCCTCACACCCCCTCTTTCTCCCTCCATTTCCGGTCGATGCTGGCTTGTTGCGCGCCTCTTGGTGAAAAGCCGTATTCGCTGCGTGAAGGTAGGGCGTAGGCTCGGGCATATGCGTATTGCGGTTTCCTCAGCGGGTGGGGCGGGCGTGAGAGGCGGAGGAGCGCGATGACCGACGGCAGCACCATCTCCCTGCCCTGGCTCGTCATACGTCAGGACGACAACGGCAACCGCTACCGCGTGGGCCGTTACGCGACGCGCGCCGAGGCCCAGGAGATCGCCGACAGCCTCGACGACACCGGCCACCGGCAGCTGTACTGGGTGGAGCAGGCGGGCCAGCACGGAGACCCGACCCGCAACTGACCCCCCGGCTCCCGTAGGCTCCCGCGCATGACGGAGCGGATCGTGGTGGTCGGAGCGGCGCTGCTGGACGGCGGACGGCTGCTCGCCGCGCGCCGGAGCGCACCCCCTGAGCTGGCCGGGCGGTGGGAGCTGCCCGGCGGCAAGGTGGAGCCGGGGGAGAAGCCCGAGGACGCGCTCGTGCGGGAACTGCGCGAGGAACTCGGCGTCGACGCGGAGGCGGGGGAGCGGGTGCCGGGGGAGTGGACCCTGCGTCCGCCGTACGTCCTGCACGCCTACCTCGCCCGGCTGCGCCCCGGCTCTCCTCGGCCCGCCCCGCTGGAGGACCATGACGACCTGCGCTGGCTGACGCCTGAGCAGGTGTGGGACGTGGACTGGCTGGAACAGGACGTGCCGGCGGTGCGGGACGTGGTGGAGAGGATGACCGCGGGGGTGGAGTGAGGCGTGTGAGGGGCCGGCGGGCGGTGCGTGCCGGAGCGCGGGGGCGGGGTGTACGCCGTTCGTGCCACTGTGCGCCAGGTCGGGCGGTAAGCGAGATGCGATATCGGGTATGTGGCCACCAAACCCATGAAATCGGACATGGTGCACCTCGCTGGGCTGGGAAGTGATCGGAGTGATCGACACCGAAGGCGACTGCGCCGAGTGGACGTTCCCCGCGGACCCGGGGGCGGTGCGCGCGGCGCGTGCGGTCGTCCGGGGGAAACTGCGCGGCTGGCGGCTGGAGAGCCTGAGCGACGTCGCGGTGCTGCTCGTCAGTGAGTTGGTGACCAATTCCCTGCGGCACGCCACGGGCCCCATCGGCCTCAGGCTCGTCCGCCCCGCAGGCCTCGGTGACGTCCTCGTCGTCGAGGTCTCCGACCCGCTCCCCGACCCGCCCCGTGAACGCGCCCCCCGCCCGGAGGACGAGAGCGGCCGGGGCCTTCAGCTCCTCGCGTCCGCGTCGAGCCGTTGGGGCACACGTCCGGACGCTGCCGGGAAGACCGTCTGGTTCGAACTGGCGGTACCCGAATGACCTGCGGAAACACGCTCCGGACGACGCTGTCGGCACCCGGAGTCGGTTTTCGGCCACCGACTCGTGCCGCTCCGGGTGGTTCGAGGGTGTGTCCGCTGGTTAGAAGAGTGGAAGTGTGGGAGCGGAACGGTCCAAAAAACGCCTGGACCGTGCTGTGATCGTGAACACCGTGCCGAGCGGCCCCGTAGTGCTGGATACTGCGGGCAGCCGCCCCTGGTGACCCGTACCGGGCGCGGTGAGCTGGAGGGGACGGATCGCGTGAGCGAGATACCAGCGAAGGCCACGGAGTCGCATGACCCGTCGGACGCCGCGAGGACGGACGCCGCAGGCGGCTTCGACGATGCCGCCGGGGCCGCCCGCCCCGGTGCCGACGGGCCTCGATCAGGCGTACCCGACGCCACGGGTGACACCGTGGACGGCACAGCGCGTGACGTCACCCCCCGCACCCCCGGCCTCGTCACCCCCTCCGCCCTCTCCGACATCCCGTCCGTCGACGCCGTCTGGCAGAGCAGCCCGCCGGGCTCCATCTACGACTACATCCGCGTCGCCTCCTTCTCCATCGGCCCCGACGGGCTGGTCGGCCAGTGGAGCCTGCGTGCCGAGCAGATCTTCGGCATCCCCGCCGAGCGCGCCGTCGGAATGGACCCGATCCACGCCTTCGTAGACCCTGACCTGCGTGAACACGGGCAGCGGAAGATGGCGGAGATCCTCGACGGCCGGGAGTGGACCGGCGTCGTGCCGTTCAGGTCGCCGGACGGCGAGCGGGGTCTCGCCGAGGTGTACGTCATGCCGACGACCACGGCGGACGGTGACCGGGCCGCCGTCTGCGTCGTCGTCGACGTCCGCACGCTGCGCAGCATCGAGACCGACCTCGCCGCGTCGCAGTCGATTTTCGGCCAAACCCCGTTCGGGTTCCTGCTGATCGACCCGGAGCTGAAGATCCGGCGGGCGAACGCGCGGTTCGCGTCGCTGTTCGGAGGGGTCCCGGACGACCACAGAGGCAAGGGCGTCGCCGACTATCTGCACCGGTCCGAGGCCGAGCGGGTCACCGCGATACTGCGCCGGGTCCTGCGGACCGGCGAGTCGATCACCGACATGCACGTCACCGGGTTCGTCCCGGGCTCCCAGGAACGCCGGCACTGGTCGATCAACCTGTACCGCGTCCACAGCGGCAGCGGACGGCCGATCGGCATCGCCTGGCTCGGCACCGACATCACCGCGCGCCGGGCCGCGGCCCGCGAGGCGGCGGCGGCCCGCCGCAACCTCGCCCTGCTGAACGAGGCGGGCGCCCGCATCGGCAACTCCCTCGACCTGGAGACGACGGCCCGCGAACTCCTCGACGTCGTCGTCCCCGGCTTCTGCGACCTCGCGACCGTCGACCTCTACCAGGGCCTCCTCGCCGGTGACGAGACCCCGCCCGGACTCGCCGACGGCAGCGCCGAACTCCGCCGCGTCGCCTTCGCGTCGGCGGTCTCCGACGTCCCGTTCTCCGCGACCGGCGGCACCCCGATCCCGGTCGGCGCCGTCCACCACTTTCCGTTCACGTCCACCCGTGCGGACGCCCTGCGCACCGCGCGGCCCCAGCACATCCCCGGCGCCGAGGGCGGGCTCGTGCAGTCCACGCTGGCCGTGCCGATGGTCGCGCACGACACCGTCGTCGGACTCGCGCAGTTCTCCCGGACGAAGGGGAGCGAGCCGTTCGGGGACCGGGACCGGGACCTCGCGGTCGAACTGTCCGCGCGGGCCGCCGTCTCCATCGACAACGCGCGGCTGTACCGGCGCGAGCGGGAACGCGCGCTGATACTGCAACGGTCGCTGCTGCCGCCGGGCGACCCCGTCGCCTCCGGGCTCGACATCGCCTGCCGCTATCTGCCGGGCAACGCGGCGACCGGGCGGCCCAGCGAGGTCGGCGGGGACTGGTTCGACGTCATCGAACTCCCCGGTCACCGGACCGCGTTGGTCGTCGGGGACGTCATGGGACGCGGGCTGAGAGCCGCCGTCGCCATGGGGGAACTCCGCACCGCCGTGCGGACGTTGGCGCTGCTCGACCTCGAACCGGCGGAAGTCCTCGCCGCGTTGGACGAGATCGCCCGCGGCCTCGGGACGCCGGGAGGTGTCCAGCAGGCGACCCGTGCGGCCCGGCGGCCCCGGGAGGCGGACCTCTCCGAGGTGTACCTCGCGACGTGCGTGTACGCCGTGTACGACTCCGTCACGCGCCGCTGTACGTTCGCCAACGCCGGTCATCTGCCGCCGGTGATCGTCGAACCCGGCGAGCCCGCGCTCATGCTGGACGTGCCGCCCGGGATGCCGCTCGGGGTCGGCGGGGAGCCGTTCGAGGAGGTCGAAGTCGACCTGCCCGAGGGGGCGTTGCTCGCGCTCTACACGGACGGGCTCGTGGAGTCCCGCGATCACCCGCTCGACGAGGGGCTCCAGGCGTTCGTCGGTGCGCTCACCGACCCCGCCGAGCAGTTGGAGGACGTCTGCGATCACGTCCTCAACACCCTCGACTCCCACCACGGCGAGGACGACATCGCGCTGTTGATGGCGCGGGTTCAGGGGCTGCCCGCCGACTCCGTCGGGGACTGGACGCTGCCCCGTGAACCCCGGAGCGTGGGGCGGGCCCGGGAGTACGCTCGCGCGCAGCTCGTGAGCTGGGACCTCGAACCCCTCGTCGACACCACCGAGTTGCTCGTCAGCGAGCTGGTCACCAACGCGTTGCGCTATGGGGAGGGGGAGATCCGGCTTCGGCTGCTCCTCGACCGGACACTGGTGTGCGAGGTGTGGGACGCCGGGTTGGTGCAGCCTCGGCGGCGGCGGGCGCGGGACACGGACGAGGGGGGGAGGGGGCTCCAACTGGTTGGGCTGCTTTCTGCGGCTTGGGGGTCTCGGCGGACGCCCCGGGGGAAGACGGTGTGGTTCGAACTGCCGTTGCCGGATGGGGGGTCGACTCCGGTTGATCCTGCCGAGGCGTTGTTGAGCCTGTTCTAGGGGGTGGTTGCGAGGGTTCGGCGGGTGCGGGCCGGTGGGGCTCGTTCGCGCAGTTCCCCGCGCCCCTAAAAGATGCGCAGTTCCCCGCGCCCCTAAATAAACAGGTTGGGGCCGCCGGAGTTTCTTCGAGAGGCTCCGGCGTGATCTCTCCCCGCCGACACCTCGGCACCTCCGACCTCACCCCCCTCACCCTCGAAGCCTTCGGCCCCCACCGGCGGCTCATCGGCTCCGAACGCATGCACGGCGGCTCCAGGAAGGGCGTCTACCGGCTCCACTTGGACGACGGCTCCACCGCTGTCGCCTATGTCTGGTCGCCGAACGAGAGCTACTGGGACGGCGACCAGTCCTCCGCCACCGGACTCGACCTCCTCCTCGCCGCCCACGACCGCCTCACGGCCGTCGGTGTGCGCAGCCCCCGTGTGCTGCACGTCGGGACGGACGCGGTCGTCGTCGAGGACGTCACTGGAGGGACGCTGGAGGACGCGCTGCGAAGTAGCCCTGACCATCCGGCACTTGACCGGCTGTCGGAGGCCCTGCGGGTCATGCACGTCCATGAGGGGCCCCGGTACGGGAAGGTCGGCCTCGTGGACGCGGGGGGTACTTCCGACGGGACCTCTTGCGAACAGGTCGTCCGGGACGGGGCGTTGAGGGAACTGGCCAAGGGCGTGGTGCTGGAGCCGCGCCTCGCGGCTGTGCGTGAGCGCCTCACCGAGCGGATCGAGGAGTTGTACGCGGTGATCGAGCCCCGGAGCCGGTACGCGCTCATCCATGGGGAACTCGGCGCGGATCATGTGCTGTTGACGGCGGACGGCGAGCCGGTGCTGATCGACATCGAGGGGCTGATGTACTTCGACGTGGAGCAGGAGCACGTTTTTTTGAGGCTCAGGTTCGGGGACCGGTACGAGCGGCTGTGGCGGCCCGAACTGGATGGCGACAGACTCCTGTTCTACCGGCTGTGCATGCATCTCGGCCTGGTGAGCGGTCCGTTGACGCTGATCAGGGGAGATTTTCCGAACCCGGAGTTCATGCGGGGGATCGCGGAGTACAACTTGGGAGAGCTGCTGCGTCTCCTGAACGGGGCCTCCTGAAACCGGCCGCCAAATCCTTCACCGGAATTTCATGTCGGCTTCATTGCCCGGGGTTCGCCTGTTTGTTGTGCGGCCCCTGCGCACACCCTAGCGTCCACATCTCCTAACTCTGTGAGGATGCTCCCCTGATGCGATCGCTACTCACCAGCAAGGCCGTCCGTCGCGCACTGCGCCCGGCCGCAGAACTCATCGACCAGCGCATCGAGCGGCAGGTCCGCAAGGCCGTGAAGAGCGCCGGCCCCGCGGCGGACATCCAGCGGGAGCTGAAGCGGCTGCGCGATCGCCAGCGCCCGATGGAGCTGTTCTTCGACGGCACGGGGCGCGGCGTCTCCCGGATGCCGGGCGGGGAGCACCTCGACAAGGCGATCGGTGAGCTGACCGTCGTCACCGGGGACCGGGACGGCGCCGAGCGTGCCGTCGCCCAGGCGTTCCGCCTGCTCATCGCCGTCGAGGCGCTCGGCGTCGGCCGGATCGCGGGCGGCACGATGAACATCGTCGGCAAGCTCTCCGCCGTCCCCCTCCTCGACCCGCCGAACGACGACGTCCTGGAGATCGGCACGCTGTACGGCATGTTCAGCGCCGCCCTCATCCGCATGCTGGAGCGCGCGGGCCGCGACCCGAGGCTCACGATCGTCGACCCGCTGGCCGGCACGCAGCTCCAGCCGGGCACCACGATGGGCGACGACGCGACGGGCACGCCGGTGCGCGGGGCGGCTGTCCGCACGAACCTCGCGCTGGCCGGTGCGGCCGGGACCGCCGCCCGGATCCAGCAGGGCTTCTCCGAGGACCCCGAGGTCCGTGCGCTCGTCTCCGACCGCGAGTACGGGGTCGTCATCGTGGACGGCGACCACTCCGCGAACGGCGTCGCGCAGGATCTGGAGTGGGTCGAGGAGATCATCGCGCCGGGCGGGATCGTCGTCCTCGACGACTTCGGGCACCCCAAGTGGCCTGGGATCAAAGAGGCGTTCGAGAAGCACATGGCCGGGGAGACGCGGCTTGAGTTCCTCGGGTCCGTGGCGCACTCGGGGTACCTGCGGGCGAAGAAGGACTAACTCCTGCGGCGGATCTTGCTGCCCAGCCACACCAGCGGGTCGTACTTGCGGTCAACGGCCCGTTCCTTCAACGGGATCAGCGCGTTGTCGGTGATGTGGATGCCCTCGGGGCACACCTCCGTGCAGCACTTGGTGATGTTGCAGTAGCCGAGGCCGTGTTCGTCCTGGGCCGTGCGTTTGCGGTCCAGGCCGGACTCCTCGGCCGCGTCCAGCGGATGCATGTCCAACTCCGCGACCCGCATGAGGAATCGGGGGCCCGCGAACGCCGTCTTGTTCTCCTCGTGGTCCCGGACGACATGACAGGTGTCCTGGCACAGGAAGCACTCGATGCACTTGCGGAACTCCTGCGGGCGGTCCACGTCCTCCTGCGTCATCCGGTACTCGCCGGGCCCCAGCTCCGGCGGTGGCACGAACGCCGGAACCTCCCTGGCCTTCTGGTAGTTGAAGCCGACGTCCGTCACCAGGTCACGGACCACGGGGAAGGCCCGCAGCGGGGTGACGGTGATGGTCTCCGTCCGCTCGAACACCGACATGCGGGTCATGCACATCAGCCGGGGGCGGCCGTTGATCTCCGCCGAGCACGAACCGCACTTGCCCGCCTTGCAGTTCCAGCGGACGGCCAGGTCCGGGGCCTGGGTCGCCTGGAGGCGGTGGATGATGTCCAGGACCACCTCGCCCTCGTTGGCCTCGACCGTGAAGTCCGCCAGGCCGCCGCCTCCCGTGTCACCCCGCCACACCCTGAAACGGGCCTCGTAGCCGCTCATTCGTACAGCTCCTCCTCGGCGAGGTACTTGACCAGCTCCTCCTTGTCGAACAGGGCGAGCAGGTCCGGGCGGATCGGGGTGGTCGTCTCACGGGTCAGGGCGATCTGGTCACGCTCGGTCAACTCGCCTGCTTCGTCGCGGAGTTCGCAGATCAGATTGACGTTGCGCCAGGACCGCTCCATCGTCGGGTGGTCCTCGCGGGTATGACCGCCCCGCGACTCCGTCCGCTCCAGCGCCGCCCGCGCCACGCACTCACTCACCAGCAGCATGTTCCGCAGGTCCAGAGCGAGGTGCCACCCCGGGTTGAACTGCCGATGCCCCTCGACCCCGGCGCGACGTGCCCTGACCCTCAACTGGGCCAGCTTCTCCAGAGCTTGGGCCATCTCTCCCTCGCGGCGGATGATGCCGACGAGGTCGTTCATGGCTTGCTGGAGTTCCTGGTGGAGGGTGTAGGGGTTCTCGGGGGCGTCCCCCGCCGCCACCCCCTCCTCCGCCGAGAACGGCCTGAGCGCCTCCGCAGCCGCCCCCTCCACCGCCCCCTGAGCTGTCACCGGCCGTGTCTCCAGGTCGTCCACGTAGTTCGCCGCGTGCCAGCCCGCTCGCCGCCCGAACACCAGGAGGTCGGAGAGGGAGTTGCCGCCGAGGCGGTTGGAGCCGTGCATGCCGCCCGCGACCTCCCCCGCCGCGAACAACCCCGGCACCCCGCGTGCGGCGGCCGTGTCGGAGTCGACGGCGATGCCGCCCATGACGTAGTGGCAGGTGGGCCCGACCTCCATGGCCTCGGAGGTGATGTCGACGTCGGCGAGTTCCTTGAACTGGTGGTACATGGACGGCAGCCGGCGCCGGATCACGTCGGCCGGCATCCGGGTGGAGACGTCGAGGAAGACCCCGCCGTGCGGGGACCCCCGGCCCGCCTTGACCTCGGAGTTGATCGCGCGGGCCACCTCGTCGCGCGGCAACAGCTCAGGCGGGCGACGGTTGTTGTCGGGGTCGTCGTACCAGCGGTCGCCCTCGGCCTCCGACTCGGCGTACTTCTCCTTGAAGACGTCCGGGATGTAGTCGAACATGAACCGCTCGCCCTCGGAGTTGCGCAGCACCCCGCCGTCCCCGCGCACCGACTCGGTGACGAGGATCCCCTTCACGGACGGCGGCCAGACCATCCCGGTCGGATGGAACTGCACGAACTCCATGTTGAGCAGCGGCGCCCCGGCGAGCAGCGCGAGGGCGTGTCCGTCGCCGGTGTACTCCCAGGAGTTGGACGTCACCTTGAACGACTTGCCGATGCCGCCGGTCGCGATGACGACGGCCGGCGCCTCCAGCACGAGGAACCGCCCCGACTCACGGTCGTACGCGAACACCCCGGAGATCCGGCCGTCCGAGGATTTCAACAGCCTTGTGACCGTGTGCTCCTGAAAGACCTTCAGGTTCGACTCGTAGTCGCCGGTCGCCTTGTGGTCCTCCTGCTGGAGGCCGACGACGCGTTGTTGCAGGGTGCGGATGAGTTCGAGGCCGGTGCGGTCGCCGACGTGCGCGAGGCGGGGGTACTCGTGGCCGCCGAAGTTGCGCTGCGAGATCCGGCCGTCCTTCGTGCGGTCGAAGAGGGCGCCCCAGGTCTCCAACTCCCAGACCCGGTCCGGTGCTTCGCGGGCGTGCAGCTCGGCCATCCGCCACTGGTTGAGGAACTTGCCGCCGCGCATGGTGTCCCGGAAGTGGACCTGCCAGTCGTCCCCCGAATTGACGTTCCCCATCGCCGCCGCGATTCCGCCCTCGGCCATCACCGTGTGCGCCTTGCCGAACAGCGACTTGCAGATGACGGCCGTCCGCGCACCCCGTTCACGCGCCTCGATCGCGGCCCGCAGCCCAGCGCCGCCGGCCCCGATGACGACGACGTCCCACTCCTGCCGGTCGACCACGGACATCAGAAAAACCTCGGATCATCGAAAACGCCGGACGAGACCAGGTACACGTAGAAGTCGGCGACACCGACACTCACCAACGAGGCCCAGGCCAGCAGCATGTGACGGTTGTTCAGCTTGCCCACGAACTGCCAGGCCCGGTACCGCACCGGATGCTTGGAGAAGTGCCTCAGCTTGCCGCCGACGATGTGCCGGCAGGAGTGGCAGGAGAGCGTGTAGGCCCAGATCAGCGTGATGTTGACGAGGAAGACCAGGGAACCCAGGCCCATGTGGCCCCAGTTGTAGTGCTCGTCGCGGAACGAGAGGACCGTGTCGTAGGTGAGGATCCCGGCGACCGCGAGCGCCGCGTAGAAGAAGTACCGGTGCAGGTTCTGGAGGATGAGCGGGAACCGTGTCTCGCCGGAGTACTTCGCGTGCGGTTCGGCGACCGCGCAGGCGGGCGGTGACGCCCAGAAGCCCCGGTAGTACGCCTTGCGGTAGTAGTAGCAGGTCAGCCGGAAGCCCAGCGGGAAGACGAGGATCAGGATCGCGGGGGACAGCCCCCACCAGCCCCCGAACAGCTCGGTGTTGGGCCCCGAGCGCATCGGGGCGCAGTTCTCCGCGAGGCACGGCGAGTAGAACGGCGAGACGTAGGGCGCCGCGTAGTAGTCGGCGTTCGCGAACGCCCGCCACGTCGAGTACACGACGAACGCGAGGAGCCCCGCGGCCGTGGCGGCGGGCGCCAGCCACCAGCGGTCCGTGCGCAGATGGGGGGCCGTGATCGCCGCGCGGGTCGGGGCGTGGACGCCGCCCCGGGATGAACTGGGGTCCGTACCGGGTTCCGTGTCGGTTGCCAAGGATGACTCCCGTCGGTGTGCAGGTTCAGTGGCGGTTGCCCACTCCCTCGTCGTCCGAGTCCGTCCACAGGGTGCTGTCGTACGGGGTGTCGGAGATGGGGAGCAGGTCGGGACGGCGGGGCGGGGCGGGCGTCGTCTCGCGCAGGAGCGCCAGGCTCTCGCGCAGGTGGTTCGCGTCGGAGCGGACGCGGCGCAGCTCCAGCGAGCCGGGGTCGGCCTGCTTCTCCAGCCGGCCCACGGCGCGCAGCAGGTCTTCGAGACAGCGCTCGACCGACGTCAGTTCGTCGTGCACGGACATGACGCAACCTCACTTCCGTGGGCGGACATGACGTTCATGCGCCTGCGAGTGTCGCGCGTCACACCCACCGCTGGGAAGCGGTGTGCACGGATTGGGTGGCGCGTGGGGCGCACGGGATCCGATGTGCGCCGGGGCATTGCGCCGTGCGGGTGGCCTTCTCCCCGGCCTCCGTCGTGTCGGGAGCCCTCCCCGGGCCCCTTCCTCTTCAGTGGCGGCGTACGTCCACCCGTACATCCGATCAGGAGTTGATCGGACTTTATGTCGAAGATCCGCGTGAGCGGTCCGCGGAGCCGGAGGTAACAGCGATGTCCGACGTCAGCAACCGCGCGATCACGCGCTCGCTCGCCTTCCTCACCGCGAGCGCGCTAGCCGTCCCCCTCCTCACCGGCTGCGGCGCCGAGGACGAGGCGGGCAAGCCCCTCGCCGTCCAGCAGATCTCCCCGGCCGGCCGAGCCCTCGTCGCCGACGGCGGCACCCTGCGCTGGGCCGTCGACGAGGTCCCCGACACCTTCAACGCCTTCCAGTCCGACGCCACCGCCACCACCACCCGCGTCGCCCAGGCCGTCCTGCCCGCGATGTACCGCCTCGACGCCCAGGGCCGCCCGCAGCGCGACGCCGACTACCTGGAGTCCGCGAAGGTCGTCGAGACCGAGCCCAAGCAGGTCGTGCTGTACCGGCTGAACCAGCAGGCCGTGTGGAGCGACGGCCGGGAGATCGGCGCCGCCGACTTCGCCGCCCAGTGGCGTGCCCTGTCCGGCAAGGACTCCGCGTACTGGACGGCCCGCAACGCCGGGTACGACCGCATCGAGAAGGTCGAGCGCGGCGCCAACGACCTCGAAGTGCGGGTCACCTTCAGCCGCCCGTACGCCGACTGGCAGTCCCTGTTCTCCCCGCTGTACCCGAAGGACGTCATGGGCACCCCGGACGCCTTCAACGACGGAGCGCGCCGCAAACTCAAGGTCACCGCCGGGGTGTTCGCGCTCACCGAGGTCGACCGCAAGAAGCACCTCGTCAAGCTCACCCGCAACGCCCGCTGGTGGGGCCGCCCCGCGAAGCTGTCCGAGATCGACCTCACCGCCGTCCCGCGCGCGAAGCGGGCCGCCGCCCTCGCCGCGGGCACCGTCGACCTCGCCGACATCGACCCCGCCGACGCCTCCCGCATCACCGAGGCCGCCAAGGGCACCGGCGGCCCCCTCTCCGGCGCG
>NZ_JBTYMC010000119.1:0-18568 GCF_054880855.1 Streptomyces sp. S6
GGCCTCCGGCGGCGCCTACGCCGCGTCCGCCGCGCCCCTCACCTGGTTCACCGACTTCCGCGCGGACCTCCCGAAGATCGACGTCCCGACCCTGATCCTGCACGGCACCGCACGACCGCCGCCCGGCTGTACACCGAGGCCGCCCGCAAGGCGTCCAGCGTCCCCGAGCGCGACCACCTGACGCGGCAGGCCGCACGGCTCAACTCCGGCCGCTGACCGGCAGTCGCCCGGCGGCGCATCTGGCCGGCCGGCCTGTGTCGGCCTCGGGAGGTGAAGCGTTCGGCTCGGTATCCAGTCGGCGGTCCGGTCGACAGGTTCACTTGACAATCAAGTCTCTTGAACGTCAAGGTAATGGAGTGCTTCGAAAGCCGGGAGAGCGATGTTCGTCCCTCTTCGCCGGCCGCATGGCACGACCGTGGACAGCCGGTTTGGGGAGAGTCATGAGTGACGGCATGAGCAGCGGAAAGGTCCTGGCCATCGGCGGTGGCATCGCGGGCCCGCTGCTCGCGATGTTCTTGCAGCGCATCGGGATGACACCCGTGATCTACGAGTCACGGGAGGTGCCGGACGACGAGGCCGGTGCCTTTCTCGGCCTGGCACCGAACGGCCTCGCCGTCCTGCGGCACCTCGGCATCGACGAGGAGGTGCGCGGCGCGGGAACCCCCACCACGAACATCGTCTTCGAGAACCACGTCGGGAAAGTCCTGGGGAACAACCCCGAGACGGTGACGCTGCTGAAGCGGGGTGTACTCAACCGCTCTCTGCGTGAAGCGGCGCAGAAGCGCGGGATCAGCGTCCGGTTCGGCAAGCGCCTCCAGCGCGTGGAGAGCTCCGCGACATCGGTCACCGCGTACTTCGAGGACGGCTCGCAGGAACGCGGCGACCTGCTCGTCGGCTGCGACGGCATCCACTCGGCGACCAGGCAGTCGATCTTCCCGCAGGCCAAGGCGCCCGCGTACACGGGGATCCTCGACTGCGGCGCGTTCACCCGCTGCGACTCCGTCCCGCTGTCCGACGGCGTCATGCGGATGACGTTCGGCATGAAGGGCTTCTTCGGCTACCAGCGCGTCCCGTCCGGCGAGGTCTACTGGTTCGAGAACCACACCGCCACGACCGAGCCGGACCGGGCGCAACTCGACGCCGTCCCCTCGGAGGAGTGGCGTGAGCGGCTGCTGCGGCGGCACAGCGGCGACCAGAAGCACGTCCTCGACATCATCCGCTCCACGCACGGCACCATCGACCGCTGGCCCATCTACGACCTGCCCTCCCTGGACCGCTGGCACAAGGGGCGGGTGTGCCTCATCGGCGACGCCGCCCACGCGTCCTCGCCCCACGTCGGCCAGGGTGCCTCCATGGCCATGGAGGACGCGGTCGTGCTGGCCAAGTGTCTGCGCGACATCCCCGACGTCCCACAGGCGTTCGCCGCGTTCGAGGGGCTGCGCCGTGCGCGGGTCGACAAGATCGTCAAGGAGGCGCGGCGCACAGGCAGCCAGAAGGCTCCCACCAACACGCTCACCCGTGGCCTGCGCGACATGGTGCTGCCGTTCTTCCTCCGGCTCGGCGTCAAGTCGACCGAGCGGATCTACCAGTACCGCGTCGACTGGGACGAGCCGGTGCTCCAGCGGTGAGCGTCAGGGCGGGGAACCTGCGCAGCAGGGTGGTGAGGACGAGTTCCAACTCCAGAAGTGGGCCGAATGCCCGAGGGCGAGGTGGTGGTTCGGCTCGCGGCGAGGAGGACGTCGACGGGTGCCGCGCGTCGCCTCTCGACGAGTCCGGCGAGGTACGCGAAAGTGCCGCTGGTCCTCCAGCGGGACACCCCCAGCGGCAGCGGCACGGCCACCTGCGACACCAGGTCCGCCGGGGAGCCGGACGCGCCCATCGCGTCGAGGAGTTCGTCGACGAGGCGCTGGATCTCGCCGCGCGGTGAACGCCTTGCCGACCAGCCTGCGTCATCGCGTGTGCTCGGCGCCGTCCGGCGTCATGATCGGCTCCGGGGGCGGCAGGTCCGGGTTCCCGGCCGCCGGGGTGACGCGTCCAGTTCGAGACGATACGGCTCGCGCAGCGGATACGTCCTGATCGATTCCATGTCCAGGCGCCCCCTCGGCGACGGGCCACACCCCATCGTCTCCACAGGCCGCCGCCGTTGTCAGTGGCATGCGCGAGGATCCCCCGTATGACGACAACTGCCGCCGACTACGCCTGGTTCGACGACCGCTTCGAGGATCTCGCCGTGGCGTACTGCTTCACGCTGGTGCACGGCCTCTCCCCGGCCGGTCTGCTCCACCGCCTCGGCGGGCGGGAGGAGCCGCCGCTGACCGGGGTGGAGGAGTTCGTCGAGGCGTCCTACAGCCTTGGCTGCGATGAGCAGTTCGTCGCCATGACCGCTGTCGGGCCGTGGACCCTGATGATCGAGGTGAACGGCTTCCTCGGAGTCGACGAGGAGCGGGTGCGGGCCGCTTCGGCCGGTGTCCGCTGGGTGTCGCACTTCCGCAACGTCAACCATGTCGGCAAGTTCCTGTGGGCCGAGGACTCCGAACTGCGCCTCGCGTTCGAACCCATGGCGCCGGACTGGCGCCACGGCACCACCCCCGACGAACTCCTCGACACCATGCGCGACATCGGCTTCCGCTTCATGGACGACACCCTCGACGTCGGCGACCCCTCGTCGGCCGCGTTCGCCCTCGCCGAGCACCTGACCGGTGTCGCCGTCACCCCTGAGCTGCTGGAGGGCACCACGTTCCACTGCGGAAGCGTCCCGGCCCGGTGACCGGCTGGTGCGGACCATGACGAGGGTGGGGCCTGCGGCCGTGGACGCCGAACACCACGACGCTCACCCACACCCAGGTGCGTGAGGTGAACTCCCGCCGGCCGATGCACAGTTCGTGCACCAGACCGGTCCTGGGTCCGGGCGCCCCGGCGGCGAGCGCGCAGCTCAGTCCCCTGGCTGACGGCTTTCTGTGCGCCGCCCGGCTCGGTGCGTGGATCAGTGGTTGGTGCCGGAGGCCCAGATCGCCTGGCTGCCGTCGTATGTGCCCACCCGCTCTCCGCCGGTCACCGGGGACGCCGTGGCTCCTTCCGGCACGCCCCACCCCCGAGTGCCTGTACCCGCACCCGCGCGCAAGCCCCGTTGATCAGCCGCGACACGTGTGCCTGGGACACGTCGAGGCGGTCGGCGATCTGGCTCTGGGTCAGGCCGGTGAAGAACGACAGGTACAGGACCGTCCGTTCGCGTTCGGACAGGGCGCGCAGGCCGGGTCTGGCGGTCTCGCGGTCGACGGCGAGGCGGAAGCCGTTCTCCACGACGCCGATCCGGTCCTCCAGGGAGGGGATGTCGGTGTGGGCGGGCGACTGCGCGGAGAGGGACAACGGCTGGTAGCTGTCGAGGGCTTCGAGCCCCTCCCTGGTCTCCTCGCAGGTCAGGCCCGCCGCGCGGGCGACCTCCTCGACGGACGGTTCACGCCGGCCGCCCGCGTCGGTGAGGTCGCGGCGGACCCGGCGGACCCGGTTGCGCAGTTCCTGCACGCGGCGCGGTACGTGGACGCCCCAGGTGTGGTCGCGGAAGTGGCGGCGGAGTTCGCCGTTGATGGTGGGGACGGCATAGCTGGCGAAGGCACCGCGCTCGGGGTCGTAGCGGCGGACCGCCTTGCACAGTCCGAGGGCCGCCACCTGGCGCAGGTCCTCGCGTTCCTCGCCTCGGTCGCGGTACTTGTCGGCGAGGCGGTGCGCCATGGGGAGCCAGTCGGTCACGAGCCGGTCGGCCAGTGCGTCGTGCTCGGGCCCCTCGGGGAGCGCGGAGAGCCGCCGGAAGGCGTCCTCGGTGCGGGGGCTGTCGTCGTGGGGGTGGCCCGTGCCGGTATGGGCGCGCGGGGTCTCGTCCGTGAACATGGGGAACCACCTCGGACACCCGGATGGGGTGGGGCGTGCCGTCCGACGACAGTCGAGCCGGGTCGCTGCGTCCTGCCGGGCGGCGGTCACGCCGTGCGGAGCCTCTCGTCCGAAGCTGTTGTTCTGATGCCCGTGGTGCTCCTGGGTAAACCCGGGCGGGCCGGCTCAAGCGCCGCGGTCGTCGTCGCTGCCCCTGCGCACCCACAGGGGCAGCAGCAGCCAGCACAGCAGGAACCAGCAGACGACGGGGACGGTCAGCCAGACGGAGCGGGCGCCGCCGAGGACGACGTGCAGGACCAGCAGGAACGTGGACGTCATCGTGCAGACCAGGAGTGCGAGGCCGGCCACGGTGAGGCGGGCCGCCCAGTTCACGGTCTGCGGTTTGGCCTTGCGGCCCGTCAGCATCCGGTGCAGGGCCACGGGGCCGATCAGACAGGCGACGCAGGCCGCCGCGAGCGCGATCGTCACCAGGTAGAGGTTGCGGTCGGTCCGCGGGAGCTGGGGGAAGCGCTGCTGGAAGGCGACGGTCAGCAGGAAGCCGAAGAGGACCTGGACGCCGGTGAGCGCCACGCGCACCTCCTGGAGGAGGTCGTTCCAGTGGCGGTCCGCGCGTTCCTCCTCCGACTCCCGCCGGCCCTGGCGGGGGCCGGGTTCCCGGACTTCCGGCTCCTCCACGTCGTCCACCTCCCCCGCCCCTGTGTGCCTGTCACGGCCGTCCGCTCACTTCGAGCCGTCGCGGCCCCGTCCCGTCAGGGCGTCCCTGACGCGGTCGACCAGGCCCGTGCCGGGGGCCAGGAGTTTGTTCGCGGGCGGGGTGTCGGGGGCCGAGGGGTGGGGGCGGGTGGGGGCGGCCTTCTTGGCGCGGCGGACCTGGTCGCCGAGCTTGTCCAGCTCGTCCTCGGAGAGGGCGGCGCGCAGGCGGGGGAAGAGCCGCTCCTCCTCGTCCCCGATGTGGGCGCGGACCTCCGTCGACAGTGCGGCGATCAGCCGGTCGAAGCCGGGGTCGTCCGCCGCCACGCCCTCCAGCCGCTTCATCGTGCGCTCGGCGCGCGCGTGGTCGGCGATCTCGCGGTCCGCGATGCCGTCGCCGTCCGGCAGTGCGCCGCGGACCGCCGGGTAGAGGTACATCTCCTCGGCGACCGAGTGCCGTACCAGTTCGATGACGGCCTGGTCGGCGTACTTGCGGCGCATCTCCTCCCCCGGCGCCAGCCCCTCGATCCGGCCGAACAGCCGCTCCACCTCGCGGTGGTCGGTGGTGAGTTCCGCGATGACATCTCCGCCGTGGCCCATGGCCCCGTCCCTCCTTCGGACGTCGGACAGTGTCCGGCACGGGTGTCCCCGCCTCCCGTGCGCAAACCGGGGTACCCGGAGCCCGCGAACCGATACCTCGACAGGCTGCGCGGAGTGTGCACGGGCGCGGTGGCCGCACGTACAGCGGCCCGAGGACCGGGGATCCTCGGGCCGCGCCTCGCTCGTGTCAGGTCACCACCGGTACCAGCGCCCGCGTCCGCCCGCCGCCGACGTCCCGCGCAGCAGGAAGCCCAGCAGCCAGACGACGAGGACCGCGATCGCGATCCACCACAGCGCCTTGACCGCGAAACCGACGCCGAAGAGGACGAGCGCCAGGAGCAGGACCAGAAGAATGGCAATCATGGTGTGAACCTCCTGGGAGTGCGGGTATCCCGAACCGCTCCGGTCATGCTCGCGGCGGGGGATCCGTCCCGTCGTCGCCGTTCCGGCGGCGCGGCCGGTCCGGGGAGTTGCCCAGTTGGTGGGGGGTGAGCCGGTCGTGCGGGCCGGTGGCGCGCGGCACCTCGTTCGGCTCGCGGTACTGGCTCTCCCACCGGACCGGCCCCGACTCGGGCGGCGTGGGCTGCTCCTCCGGCCGGGGCGGCGGCGACTCGGCCCGCCGCACCCTGATGCCGAACCACACGGACCACACGAGGACGGCGGTGACCAGCAGACCGCAGACGACGATGAAGGCGGGCCCGCCGGCGGCCGGTGCCGCGAGCGTTCGTGCACATGTCGTGTCCATCGCCGCCGGGTACCCGCCCGCCGGCTGCGGACACCCGGTGCCGCTCAGCGGTCGGTCGGCTGGTGAGCGGTGCTGACGAGACCTGACTCGTAGGCGCTGATCACCAGTTGCGCGCGGTCCCGTGCGCGCAGTTTGCTCAGCAGCCGGCCGATGTGGGTCTTGACGGTGCCGTTGCTGAGGTGGAGGTATTCGGAGATGTCGGCGTTGGAGAGGCCGCGTGCCACGAGCAGCAGGACCTCACGCTCGCGCTCCGTCAGGTCGTCGAGCGCGGAGTTCGGCGCTCGGTGCGCGTGGGGAAGGCGGGCGAACTCGGCGATCAGGCGCCGGGTGACGGAAGGGGCGAGCAGGGAGTCTCCGGCGGCGACCGTGCGGATGCCCGCGAGCAGCACCTCGGGAGACGTGTCCTTGAGGAGGAACCCCGCCGCCCCGGCGCGCAACGCGCCGTACACGTACTCGTCGAGGTCGAAGGTGGTGAGGATGAGAACGCGCGTCCTGGCTGTCTCGGGGGATCCGGCGATGTGCCGGGTCGCTTCGATGCCGTCCATGCCGGGCATCCTGATGTCCATCAGGACCACGTCCGGGCAGAGTCGCCGCGCGCCCTCGACGGCTTCGGCCCCGGTGCCGGCCTCACCCACCGCCGTCAGTCCGGGGGTGGTGTCGATGAGCACCCGGAAGCTGCCTCGGAGCAGGGACTGGTCATCGGCGACGAGTACCCGGATCGGTTCGGTCACGCGGTCTTCTCCTTCCGGCTCCGGGTCGTGCCGTGAGCGGGGTCGGACGGGAGACGAGCCGACACGGCGAACCCGCCGCCGGGGCGTGGACCGGCGGCCAGCGTTCCGCCGTACACCATCACGCGCTCGCGCATCCCCACGAGTCCGTGGCCACCCCCGAGTTCCGCCCGGCCGGACGCGTCGGCGTGCCCGGCGCCGTCGTCCGCCACCTCTATGTGCGCGTCTCCGCGCGGGTCGACGGTGATCGTCACCCGGCACCGTGTTCCGTGGCCTGCGTGCTTGACGACGTTCGTCAGCGCCTCCTGCGTGATGCGGTAGACGGCCAGCGCCGTCCCCACCGGGAGGCCGACGGCCAGTCGGGTACGGAGTTCGGTGCGGACTCCCGCTCGCTCGGCACGCCGGACGAGGCCCGGCAGGTCGTCCAGTCCGGGAGGGGGAGCCGTCTGCGCCGAGTCCGGCTCTCGCGTGGGCGGGCCGACCGTGTCGCCGCGCAGCACTCCCAGAGCACGGCGCATCTCGGTGAGCGCCTCCCGGCCGGTCCGCTCGATCGCCTGGACGGCGTCGCGCGTCTCCTGGGGGCGTGCCTCGGCCACGTGGTTGGCGACCGCCGCCTTGACGACGATCACGCTGAGGCTGTGCGAGACGATGTCGTGCAGTTCTCTGGCGATGTGCAGGCGTTCCTCGGCCAACGCCTCCTCCGCGAGGCGACGCTCCCTTCGGGCCGCTCGGGCTCTCCGCTCGCGCACGACACGTCCCGCGGCCCACGCGGCTCCGACGACCAGCCAGACGACGACGGCGGTCGCGGCGGCTTCCGTCCACGGGCCGGAGGGTGTCAGGACCGCTTCACCGGTGACGACCGCGGCTGCCGAGACGACCGCGGTCAGGGCGAGCGCCACCGAGGCCCGGCGGGCCGGCTCGATGAGCGCCACCGTGTAGACGGCCAGGGCCGCGGAGATGTAGGGGTCACGGGTGATGTCGAGCAGTGTCGCCGTCGCCGAAGCACCCATCACGGCGGCCAGTACCGGCAGGGGCCACAGGCGCCGGACCGCCAGCGGCACTCCCACGCAGACAGCCACCAGCCGGCCCAGCCACCACGGGCCGGAGAACCGAGGCAGACCGTCCGAGGCATCCCCCTCGGCCATGGCCACGTAACCGGCTGTCACGACGGCCGCCACACAGGCGTCGATCGCCAGCAAGTGCGCGCCGGTCCGCAGGTGCCGCCTCATTCTGTGCATCGCTCGACGATACCGACGGCCGCTCATCCGGCCTGCCCGAAGAGGAACATCGCGGTACCCGCGGCGACCAGCAGGAGAAGCCTTCCGGCGAGCGTGGCCGTCCGCGGGGTCCTCCCGTCGCGCAATGCGGCCACCCCCAAGGGGACGAGCGCGGCGCACAGTCCCGCAGCGGCGGCCACCGATACAGGGGTCGTTCCTTTGAGCACCCCCAGTGGCATCGCCGATGCCAGAGCCAGGGCCGCCGCACGCAGCGGTCCCAGCACTCGGGAGCGGTAGGCGCCGACGGCCAGCAGGAGCCAGCCACCCATGACGGCCGCGTTCAGTGTGCTGAAGATGTGGAACGCGCCGTAGGTCTCGCTCACCGTTCGCGTCGCCGATGCCGGCCCCTGGACGGCCACCAGCTGAAAGGCCAGATGGTCCACACCGGCGTGGAACGCGCGGGCGAAGAGGCCCAGGACCGTGAGTGCGCCGCCCCACAGAGCGAGTTCCCCGAACTTCTCGCCGATCCTGCCGGCGAGAAACACGACTCCCGGCCAGAGCAGCACCCACCCGGCGGACACACAGCTGTATGCGGCCGTCATGAGGTCCGGATGGTGCCCGTACGCGCTCAGTTGCGCAGGGAAGAAGAAGTCGAAGCGCAGACGCAGCAGCATGCCGGTGAGCAGTAGCAAGGGGCCGAGGACGAGGGAGGCACCGCCCACCCAGCGTCCTGGGAAGACAGGGTGAGCAGCGAGGGTGGGTGCAGTCGTGACGGTCATGGGGCAACGATGCTGCCGACGCGGGTACGGCGTCGTCGGAGCCTGGGCCACACTTTCGGGTCGGACCGTGGTCGTACTGATCGGACCCGGGTCGCTCAGCGGGGACGGGGCGCCGGCGGCCGGGGTGGGGCGGTGGACCGAGGGCGGATCGTCGGAGCGTAGGTTCACGTATCAGAAAGGCTGAATGTGGATTCGTGCACGCCTTGACGTACGACGAGGGGCGCGCAAGCCTGGGAGGAGGAACGCGGGAAGCCCCCAGGGAGAGGACGCCATGCCGGTTCCACGCGATGACGCCCCGGCCCGCCGCGCCGGCTCGTCCGTCGCCCTGCGCCGAGACGGTGACCGTGCGATCGTCACCGTCGCCGGTGAGCTGTGTCTCGACGACAGCGATCTCCTGCGGCACACGCTGCGCTCCGCCCTGCGGGGACCGGTCCGCTCGCTGGAGATCGATCTCGGCGGGGTCGTCTTCTGGGACTGTTCCGCGCTCAACGCCCTGCTCGCCGCGCGTGAGAGCGCGACCGGCGCGGATGTGACGTTCGCCGTGACCGCCGTGAGCCCGGTCGCCGCGAGGCTGCTGGCCCTCACCGACACCCACGCCCTGCTCGCGCCGCCCGCCGAGGGGCTCGACGAGGAACTGCGGGCCGAGGTCGTGCAGTTGCGGCGGGCCATGGAGACCCGCCCGGAGATCGACATGGCCCGGGGCATCCTCATGGCCTCCTTCCGGCTGGACGCCGACCAGGCGTGGAGCGTCCTGGTCATGGCCTCGCAGAACACCAACACCAAGCTGCACCGCCTCGCCGCGAGCGTCGTGACGACCGTCCGGGGAACGCCGCTGCCCGACCCCGTCCAGCACCAGCTGACCGAGGCGGTGGCCCGGGTCAGCGTGCTCAGCGGCCGGGACGCGTAGCCGCGCACGGTCACGGTTTCCGGGTACCCCCGCCCCCTGCGGGTACTCGGGAGGAGGCGCTATGACTCCGTGCGCGTCAGCCGGATCGGCCCGACAACCGTGAGAGGCGAAGGTGCAGGAGTTCCCTCCGGGCATGCACGACGGCGACCGGTGAAGCGTTTCGTCCCCCTCGGGATTTTCACAGACGACTATCGACACTTGAAGCTTCCAGCATGTAATCTCTGAACGGTTCCGCGCTCAGGCAGAAACGAAAGACCAGAAGGATCCGGGGAGACTGCAACAAAGAGACGACGAAATCTCGGCGATCTTTCAGCAAAGCGACAAACTCGCTGACCTCGCCTTCTCTCTGCACTCTGCCTGCTTCGGCATTGACCAGCCGAAGCCATGAAGGGGAATTCACCGGATGGCGAACGAGGAAACGCTCCGCGCTTACCTGAAGCGGGCGATGACGGATCTCCAGGAAACCCGGGAGAAACTTCAGGAAACACTTCAGGAACGCACGGAACCGATCGCCGTCATCGGAATGGGTTGCCGCTTTCCCGGCGGTGCGACCACTCCGGAAAGCCTGTGGGAGTTCGTCGCGGAAGGCCGCGACACCATCTCCGCCTTTCCTCGGGACCGGGGCTGGAAAGAGTCCGAACTCTACGACGAGGACCCGGCCCGGCCCGGACACAGCTACGTCCGCGAGGGCGGCTTCCTCCACCAGGCCGCCGACTTCGACCCCGCCTTCTTCGGCATGTCCCCGCGCGAGGCCCTGGCGACCGACCCCCAGCAGCGACTCCTGCTGGAGATCACCTGGGAGGCCGTCGAGCGCGCGGGCATCGACCCGCAGACGCTGAAGGGCAGCCGCACCGGCGTCTTCACCGGCGTCATGTACAACGACTACGCCTCCCGGCTCTCCGTCGCCCCCGACGGCTTCGAGGGTTACCTGATCAACGGCAGCGCGGGCAGCGTCGCTTCCGGCCGAGTCGCCTACACCCTCGGCCTCGAAGGCCCCGCCGTCACCGTCGACACCGCCTGCTCCTCCTCCCTCGTCAGCCTCCACCTCGCCGCCCAGGCCCTCCGCTCCGGTGAGTGCACCCTCGCCCTCGCGGGCGGCGTCACGGTGATGGCCTCCGCCAACCCCTTCGTGGAGGGCAGTCGGCAACGGGCCCTGTCACCCGACGGCCGCTGCAAACCGTTCGCCGAGGCCGCCGACGGCACGGGCTGGGCCGAGGGCGCCGGGATCCTGCTGCTGGAGCGCCTCTCCGACGCCCGCCGCAACGGCCACCCCGTACTGGCGGTGATACGCGGCTCCGCCGTCAACCAGGACGGCGCCTCCAACGGCCTCACCGCCCCCAACGGCCCCTCCCAACAGCGCGTCATACGGGCCGCGTTGGCGAACGCCGGGCTCTCGGCCCGGGACATCGACGCCGTCGAGGCGCACGGCACGGGGACGACACTGGGCGACCCCATCGAGGCACAGGCCCTGCTCGCCACCTACGGCCAGGGGCGCTCCGCCCAACAGCCGCTGTACCTGGGCTCGTTGAAGTCCAACATCGGGCACACGCAGGCCGCCGCAGGCGTCGCCGGGGTCATCAAGACGATCCAGGCGTTGCGGCACGGCGTCCTCCCCCGCACCCTGCACGTCGACTCGCCCTCGTCCAAAGTCGACTGGGACAGCGGGGCGGTGGAACTCCTCACGGAGGCGCGTGACTGGCCGTCCGTCGACCGGCCGCGCCGGGCCGCCGTCTCCGCCTTCGGGGTGAGCGGGACGAACGCGCACGTGATTGTCGAGCAGGCTCCGGACGGCGGCTCGACGCCGGGTGCCGATGGTGTCGTGCCGCTGTTGCTGTCCGCGAAGACCGGGGCTGCTCTGCGTGAGCAGGCGGCGCGGCTGCTGGACCGGCTCGACGCTGATCCGGCGCTCTCCGCGAGGGATGCCGCATGGACTCTCGCGACCGGACGAACCTCCTTCGCGGAACGCGCGGTGCTCATCGGGGATCGCGAGCAACTCCTCGCTTCGTTGAAGGAGTTCACTTCGGGTGCAGGCGTGCGGGGAACGGCCGGGCCTCTCGGGCGGACGGTGTTCGTCTTCCCCGGACAGGGTTCTCAGTGGGTCGGGATGGCGCTCGAACTCATCGCCAGCTCACCCGTGTTCGCCGCGTCCATGAGTGAATGCGCCGACGCGCTCGCCGAGTTCACCGACTGGGACTTGCACGAAGCCCTCGCCGACCCGGCCGCACTGGAGCGCGTCGACGTCGTCCAACCCGCGACCTGGGCCGTCATGATCTCCCTCGCCGCGCTGTGGCGTTCCTACGGCGTCGAACCCGACGCCGTGATCGGGCACTCCCAGGGCGAGATCGCCGCCGCCCACATCGCCGGTGCGCTCAGTCTCCGCGACTCCGCACGCATCGTCGCCCTGCGCAGCCGGCTCATCCGCACCCACCTCGCGGGCAAGGGCGGGATGGTGTCCATCGCGGCGTCGGAAGCACTCATCGCGCCCTGGGCCGGACGCATCGAGATCGCGGCGACCAACGGACCCAACAGCACCGTCGTCGCAGGCGAACCGACCGTGCTCGACGAGCTTCTGACGATGTGTGAGGCGGACGGCGTCCGCGCCCGCCGCATCCCCGTCGACTACGCCTCCCACACCACCCATGTCGAAGCCGTCGAAGACCGGCTCATCCAAGCCCTCACCGGCATTGAGCCGGAAACCGCGCGAATCCCCTGGTACTCGACCGTCGACGGCACCTGGCTCAACGGCCCCGAAGCAGACGCCACTTACTGGTACCGCAACCTCCGCCAACCCGTCCGCTTCCACCAAGCCATCACCGACCTCACGGCAGACGGCTACACCACCTTTATCGAGACCAGCCCCCACCCCGTGCTCACCATGAGCATCGAAGACACCCCAGGCACCACCGCTCTCGGCACCCTCCGCCGCGACAACGGAGGACTGCCCCGACTGTGGACCTCCCTCGCCGAAGCCTGGACACAGGGACTGCCCGTCAACTGGCCCCCGGTATACGGCAACGCCACCCACGTCGACCTCCCCACCTACCCCTTCCAGCGTCGGCGCTACTGGCTCGACGCCCCCGGCGACCCACTCCACGAAAGAACCGCCACGGGTCTGGGAGTCGACTCGGCGGAGCATCCATTCCTCGGCGCGATGGTCGAACTGCCGGCATCCGGCGAGGTGTTGTTCACCGGCCGCCTGTCGCTGGAGACCTTCCCCTGGCTGGCGGATCACGCGGTCGACGGGACGGTGCTGCTCCCCGGCACCGGGTTCGTCGAGTCGGCGCTGCACGCCGGGCGGCGGGTGGGGTGTGCGGCGTTGGAGGAGCTGACGCTGGAAGTGCCGTTGGTGCTGCCCGAACACGGCGGTGTCCAGGTGCGGTTGACGGTGTCGGCGCCGGACGACGAGGGGCGCCGGACGTTCGTGGTGTTCTCGCGGCCGGAGTCGGCTCCCGAGGACGAGGCGTGGAGCCGTCACGCCTCGGGGGTGCTGGCCGTCGCCGCGCCCGAGCCGCTGCGGGACGCTGCCGGGCTCTGGCCGCCGGACGGGGCACAGGCCCTCGACGTGGCCGATCTGTACGGCGTCCTGGCGGCGTCGGGACACGGGTACGGCCCGGCGTTCCGTGGGGTGCGGGCGGCTTGGCGGCGTGGGGCGGAGGTGTTCGCCGAGGTCGCGCTCGACGAGGTGGACACGGCCGGCTTCGGTGTGCATCCGGCGCTGCTGGACGCGGCGTTGCACGGGATACGGCTCGGTGATTCCTTCGGTGAAGGCGGCGCGCGGCTGCCGTTCGCCTGGCGCGGGGTGTCCTTGTGGGCGGCCGGCGCGTCGCGCTTGCGGGTCCGGATCGCTCCGGCCGAGGGTGACGCCATGTCCGTGTTCGTCATGGACGGCGCCGGCCAGCCCGTCGCCTCGGTGGCGGCGCTGGTCACCCGGCCGGTCGGGACGGCCGTCCGCCGAAGTGACTCGCTGTTCCGGCTGGACTGGAGCCTCGCCGCCCCGCTCACGGCGCTCGGGTCCGCCGACGCCGCTCAGCTCACAGACCTGTCGACCGCACTCGCCGGTGACACCGTGCCGGAGACCGTCACTGTCGTCCTCGACCGTCGGGAAGGGGACGACGTCCCCGGGCTGGTCCGTGAAGTCGCGCACGCGCTGGTGGAGTTGCTTCAGCAGTGGCTCGCCGACGAGCGGTTCGCGCAGTCGCGGCTCGTGCTCGTCACCCGCGACGCCGTCGCCGGCGGACGCCTCGACCTCGTGACGGCCCCGCTGTGGGGGCTCGTCCGGTCCGCGCAGGCCGAGAACCCCGGCCGTTTCCTGCTCCTGGACGTCCCGGACGGCGACATCGCGTGGGACACCGTCGCAGCAGCCGTCACCTGGGCCGACGCCCAAGGCGAACCCGAGGTCGCCCTGCGCCCCGACGGCCTCCACGTACCCCGGCTCACCCGCCACGCCTCCGCGCCGGGCTCCTTCGACCTGGCCCCCGAGGGTTCGGTGCTCATCACCGGCGGCACCGGCACACTCGGCTCGCTCGTCGCCCGCCACCTCGTGACGGAACACGGCGTCAAACGCCTCCACTTGATCAGCCGCCAAGGCCCCGACGCCCCCGGCGCCACCCAACTCACCGCCGACCTCAAGACGTTGGGCGCCGACGCCACCGTCACCGCCTGCGACGCATCCGACGAGAAGCAGCTCGCCAAGCTCTTGGACGGCATCCCCGACCTCACCGCCGTCATCCACACCGCGGGCACCCTCGACGACGGCCTCGTCACCAACCTCACCCCCGGCCAACTGGACACGGTCCTGCGTGCCAAGGCCGACTCCGCATGGCATCTGCACCGCCTCACACGGCACTTGGACCTCAAGGCGTTCGTGCTGTTCTCCTCCGGTGCCGGGGTGCTCGGGAACGCCGGGCAGGCCGGGTACGCGGCGGCCAATGTGTTCCTGGACGCGCTGGCGGAGGTGCGACGCCAACAGGGGCTGAGCGCCGTGTCGTTGGCGTGGGGGCTGTGGGCGCCCGGCAGTGGGCTCACCGGAGGCCTCCAGGAGGCGGACCGGGCGCGGATGACGCGTTCCGGGGTGCTGGCGCTCTCCGCCGAGCAGGGGTTGGCGCTGTTCGACCGTTCACTCACCGAGGAGACGGAGTCCCTGCTCGTCCCCGTCCGGCTCGACCTGGGCGCCCTGGGGAAGCGGGCCGGGTCGGTCGGTCCCAAGTTCCGCGCGCTGGTACGCGGACGTGCGCACACCCTCCGGCGGGCCGACAGCGGTCCGGCACAGACGGGCAGCGTCACGTTCGCGGAGCGGCTGGCCGGGCTCGCCGCTGACGAACAGCTGCGTACGGTGCTGGAGTTGGTCCGTGAGCACGCGGCGACCGTCCTCGGGCACGCGAGCGGTGCCGCCGTGGACGAGAACCTTCCCTTCAAGGGGCTGGGCTTCGACTCCCTCACCGCCGTCGAACTCCGGAACCGGCTTCAGGCCGCGACCGGTCTGCGGCTGCCCGCGACCCTGGTCTTCGACCATCCCACCCCGGGCGTGCTGGCGCGGCACGTCATGGACGAGATCACCGGTCGCCGTCCGGCGCCCGTCATCGCGCACGCGACGGTGGCTGCGGACGTCGACGACCCCGTCGTCATCGTCGGCATGGCCTGCCGGTACCCGGGCGGGGTGCGTACCCCCGAGGAGTTGTGGGAGCTGGTGGCACAAGGCCGGGACGCGGTCTCGGAGTTCCCCGACGACCGGGGCTGGGACACGGAGTCGCTGTACGACGCCGACCCGGACCGCGCCGGACACAGCTACGTCCGCGAGGGCGGATTCCTGTACGGGGCCGCCGACTTCGACCCCGACTTCTTCAGCATGTCCCCGCGCGAGGCGCTCGCCACCGACCCTCAGCAGCGGCTGCTGCTGGAGACCTCGTGGGAGGCCGTGGAGCGGGCGGGCATCGACCCGCAGTCCCTCAAAGGCAGCCGCACGGGCGTGTTCACGGGGGTCATGTACAACGACTACGCGGCCCGGATATCCGTCGCTCCCGAGGGACTTGAGGGATATCTCGGCAGCGGCAGCGCGGGAAGCGTCGCCTCCGGACGCGTCTCCTACACCCTCGGGCTCGAAGGGCCCGCCGTCACCCTCGACACCGCCTGCTCCTCCTCCCTCGTCAGCCTGCACCTCGCCGCCCAGTCTCTGCGCACCGGCGAGTGCACCCTCGCCCTCGCCGGTGGCGTCACCGTCATGTCGACGCCGTCGCCCTTCGTCGAGTACAGCAGGCAGCGGGCGCTGTCCCCCAACGGGCGCTGCAAGCCGTTCGCCGAGGCCGCCGACGGAACGGGGTGGGGTGAGGGGGTGGGCGTGCTGCTGCTGGAGCGACTGTCGGACGCCCGCCGCAACGGGCACCCGGTACTGGCGGTCGTGCGGGGGTCTGCCGTCAATCAGGACGGTGCTTCCAATGGGCTCACCGCTCCCAGCGGGCCCTCTCAACAGCGTGTCATCCGGGCCGCGTTGGCGAACGCCGGGCTCTCGACTCAGGACGTGGACGCCGTCGAGGCGCATGGGACGGGGACGACGCTCGGGGATCCGATCGAGGCGCAGGCGTTGCTTGCGACGTACGGGCAGGATCGTCAACAGCCCCTGTATCTCGGCTCGTTGAAGTCCAACATCGGGCACACGCAGGCCGCCGCCGGGGTCGCCGGGGTCATCAAGATGATTCAGGCGATGCGGCACGGCATACTGCCGCGCACCCTGCATGTCGACGTGCCGTCCACCAAGGTCGACTGGACGGCCGGTGCGGTCGAGCTTCTCACCGACGAGCACTCTTGGCCTCAGGCCGAGCAACGGCCGCGCCGGGCTGCTGTCTCCGCTTTCGGGGTGAGCGGGACGAACGCGCACGTGATTCTGGAGCAGGCTCCGGACGGTGGTGTGGCGCCGGGGGACGACGGTGTCGTACCGCTGCTGCTGTCCGCGCGGACCGAGGTGGCGCTGCGTGAACAGGCGGCGCGGCTGCTGGACCGGCTCGAAGCGGATCCGGCGCTCTCTGTGAGGAATACGGCTTGGACGCTGGCGACTGGGCGGACGGCGTTCGCCGAACGTGCGGTGCTTGTCGGGGATCGAGAGCAACTCCTCGATTCACTCAAGGAGTTCGCGTCGGGTGCAGGCGTGCGGGGGACTTCCGGGGCTCTTGGGCGGACGGTGTTCGTCTTCCCCGGGCAAGGTTCACAGTGGGTCGGCATGGCGCTCGAACTCCTCGACACCTCGCCTGTGTTCGCGCAGGCGATGCGTGAATGCGCCGACGCGCTCGCCGAGTTCACCGACTGGAAGCTCCACGAGGCTCTGGCCGACGAGGAAGTCCTCCAGCGCGTCGACGTCGTCCAGCCCGCCACCTGGGCCGTCATGATCTCCCTCGCCGCACTGTGGCGTTCCTACGGTGTCGAACCCGACGCGGTGATCGGGCACTCCCAGGGCGAGATCGCCGCCGCCCACATCGCCGGCGCGCTCAGTCTTCGGGACTCCGCACGCATCGTCGCCGTGCGCAGTCGGCTCATCCGCGACCATCTGGCGGGCAAGGGCGGGATGGTGTCCGTCGCAGCGGCGCCGGAAAGCCTTCTCGCCCGATGGGCCGGACGCATCGAGATCGCCGCGACCAACGGCCCCAACAGCACCGTCGTCGCAGGCGAACCAGCCGTCCTGGACGAGCTTCTGACGATGTGTGAGACCGACGGCATCCGCGCCCGCCGCATCCCCGTCGACTACGCCTCCCACACCACCCACGTCGAAACCATCGAGAACCAACTCACCCAAGCCCTCACCGGCATCGAGCCGGAAGCCGTGAGAATCCCCTGGTACTCGACCGTCGACGGCACCTGGCTGGACGGCACAGAAGCCGACAGTGAGTACTGGTACCGCAACCTCCGCCAGCCCGTCCGCTTCCACCAAGCCATCACCGACCTCACAACGAACGGCTACACCACCTTCGTCGAGGCAAGCCCCCACCCCGTGCTCACCATGAGCATCGAAGACACCCCAGGCGTCACCGCCCTCGGCACCCTCCGCCGCGACGACGGAGGCCCGGCCCGCTTCTGGACCTCCCTCGCCGAAGCCTGGACCCAGGGCCTCCCCGTCAACTGGTCCCCCGCATACGGCAACGCCACCCGCGTCACCCTCCCCACCTACCCCTTCCAGCACGACCGCTACTGGCTCGACGCACCAGCACCCACCACTGCCACCGACGACATAGACGCCCGCTTCTGGGAAACACTCGCAGGCGACGACCCCACCACCGCCTTCGGCATCCACCCCGACGACCCCATCCACACCGCCCTCCCCGCCCTCACCACCTGGCGCGAGAACCAACAGGCACACGCCCAGATCACCAGCTGGCAGTACCGCGTGGCCTGGCAACGCATCCCCGAACCCGCCACCCCACCCCGCCTCAACGGCACTTGGACCATCGTCCGCTGGGCCGGCAACACCACCGACACCCAAGCCCTCGCCACCGTCAAGGCCGCGCTCGCAACAGCCGGCGCCGACACCGTCGTCCACGAAATCGACCACACCAGCCCACCACACCTCCCCCACGGCACCACCAACGTCGTCTCCCTCCTCGCCTTCACCCCCGAAGGCGGCCTCGCCGGTACCCTCGCCCTCCTCCAGGCCAGCACTTCAGCGCGCCTCTGGTGCCTGACCCAGAACGCCGTGGCCGTCCACCCCGACGAGGACACCGACCCCCAGCACGCCCAACTCTGGGGCTTCGGGCGCACGGCTGCGCTGGAGCACCCGGAACGGTGGGGTGGGCTCATCGACCTCTCCGCCGATCCTGACGCCACCACGCTCGCCACCCTCCTCACCGGCACCACCGGCGAGGACCAGACGGCAATACGCGGCACCACCGCCCACGCCCGCCGACTGCACCACCACACCCCCACCAACACCCCCCACACCTGGCACCCCGACGACACCATCCTCATCACCGGCGGCACCGGCGCCCTCGGCACCCACCTCACCCACCACCTCATCACCCACCACGGCATCAAAAACC
>NZ_JBTYMC010000120.1:0-18399 GCF_054880855.1 Streptomyces sp. S6
CCGCCGCCCGCCTGCACGGCACCCGCCCCGACCCCGCCGCCTGGGCGCCGGCCGCACGGACCCGGACCCGCCTGCGAACGTTCTTCGCCGCCCTCGACAGCGCCTACACCCCGCCTGCCCGCTGGGCGGACCAGGTCACGGACGACACGGTGGTGTGCCGCTGCGAGGAGATCACCGCAGGGGCCGTCCGCGAGGCCGTGGGAGGTCTCGGCGCGGGTGATCTGCGCACCGTGAAACTGCTGACCAGGGCAGGCATGGGCTGGTGCCAGGGCCGGATGTGCGAGCCGGGGGTCGCGGGGGTGGCGGGCTGCGCACTCGTCCCGGGACGACGGCTGCCGGCCCGGCCTGTGCCGCTCGGGGTGCTGGCGGAGGCGGGGGGCGACGGTGACGGGCCGGGGTGTGATGTGTGATGCGTGATATGCCACGCATCACACATCACACCCCGGCCACCGCATCACCGCACCACAACCCCCGCACCCGCACCCGCACCCGCACCCGCACCCGCCCGGTGGTACATCACACATCACATCCAACCTGAAGGGCCCCTCCATGTCTGCTTCCGAACCCCGTCCCTGGCGCGGCGTTCTCGTCGCCACCGCGCTTCCGCTGAACGACGACCTCTCCGTGAACCACGACAAGTACGCCGAGCACTGTGCCTGGCTGGTCGCGAACGGCTGTGACGGTGTCGTGCCGAACGGCTCGTTGGGCGAGTACCAGGTGCTGACGCCCGAGGAGCGGGTGAGGGTCGTCGAGACGGCTGTCGCGGCGATCGGCGGGGAGCGGGTGATGCCCGGAGTGGCGGCGTACGGAGCGGCGGAGTCGCGGCGGTGGGCCGAGCGGGCGGGTGAGGCGGGGTGCAAGGCGGTGATGCTGCTGCCGCCGAACGCGTACCGGGCCGACGAGCGAGCGGTGGTCGGTCACTATGCCGAGGTCGCGGCGGCGGGACTGCCGGTCGTGGCGTACAACAACCCCATCGACACCAAGGTCGACCTGGTGCCGGAGTTGCTCACGCGGTTGCACGGGGAGGGGTACATCCAGGGGGTGAAGGAGTTCTCCGGTGATGTCCGGCGGGCGTACCGGATCGCGGAACTCGCCCCGGATCTGGACCTGTTGATCGGGGCGGACGACGTACTGCTGGAGCTTGCCGTGGCGGGGGCGAAGGGGTGGGTCGCGGGGTATCCGAACGCATTGCCGCGCGCCTCGGTCGAGTTGTACCGGGCGGCGGTGGCCGGTGATCTGACCACGGCGCTGCCGTTGTACCGGCAGTTGCATCCATTGCTGCGGTGGGATTCGCGCGTGGAGTTCGTGCAGGCGATCAAGTTGTCCATGGATGTCGTGGGCCGGCACGGCGGGCGGTGCCGGCCGCCTCGGGTGCCGTTGCTGCCGGAGCAGGAGGCGGCAGTTCGGGCCGCGACCGAGAAGGCGGTGGCCTCGGGGCTCGCGTGAACGTGGGCAGGAACGCGGGCGTCGGCCCGAGCGCGACGCGAACTAGCCCGGCTCGACGGTGACTTGGTCAACCCAGGGAAAGGGAACCGGAGATGCGCAGCAAGCTCGTCCTGCACGCCGTCGATTCACACACCGAGGGGATGCCGACCCGGGTGATCACCGGTGGAATCGGCACCATTCCCGGCGCCACGATGAACGAGCGGCGGCTGTACTTCCGTGAACACCGGGACGACATCAAGCAGTTGCTGATGAACGAGCCGCGCGGCCACTCGGCGATGAGCGGGGCGATCCTCCAGCCGCCGACACGGCCGGACTGCGACTGGGGGGTCGTCTACATCGAGGTGTCGGGGTATCTGCCGATGTGCGGGCACGGCACGATCGGGGTGGCGACCGTGCTGGTGGAGACCGGGATGGTGGAGGTGGTGGAGCCGGTCACGACGATCCGGCTGGACACTCCTGCGGGGGTGGTCGTCGCCGAGGTCGCGGTGGAGGGGGGTGCGGCGAGGGCGGTGACGCTGCGGAACGTGCCGTCCTACGCGGTCGCCCTGGACCGCAAGGTCACGCTCGCGGACGGGCGGACGGTGACATATGACATGGCGTACGGCGGAAACTTCTACGCGATTCTCTCGCTGGACGAGTTCGGGCTGCCGTTCGACCGTGCCCGAAAGGATGACATTCTGCGGGCCGGTCTGTCCCTGATGGAGGCGATCAACTCCGAGGAGGAGCCGGTCCATCCGGAGGATTCCTCGATCCGCGGCTGCCATCACGTCCACCTCTGGGCGCCTGGTTCGACGGCCCGCCACTCCCGTCACGCGATGGCGATCCACCCCGGCTGGTTCGACCGTTCCCCTTGCGGCACCGGGACGAGCGCGCGCATGGCGCAGCTGCACGCCCGCGGTGAACTCCCTCTGCACACCGAGTTCGTGAACGAGTCCTTCATCGGCACCCGCTTCACCGGACGGCTCCTCGGCACCACCGAGGTCGCCGGCTTCCCTGCGGTCCTGCCCAGCTTCACCGGCCGGGCCTGGGTCACTGCAACAGCCCAGTACCTACTGGACCCGGCGGACCCGTTCCCGGCAGGGTTCGTTCTGTGAGGGGGAAACGCCGCGCACCCGAGGGGGGAATGACGGGTCGTCAGCATGCTGCGCCGACGACCTGTCGTGTCTCTCCTCCGCCGGGGCGCCGTCGAGCGGCGGCCTTGGTGAACTGGGGCGCCTTGCCCGGCTGTTGGCCTCTCGCGGCAGGGCACTTCTGCCCGACTTCGGCTCGGCGACCCTACGGAGACTTCCATGACCATCCAGTACGGCAGCATGGTTTCCACCCCCGACCCCACCATCCCTGTGCTCGGACGGCCGAGCAGTTACCGGGAGAAGGTCGTCAGCGCGCTGCGGGCGGCGGTGATCGCGGGAGAGCTGCGGCCGGGGGAGGTGTACTCGACGCCGGGGGTGGCGGCGCGGTTCGGGGTGTCGGTGACCCCCGTGCGGGAGGCGATGCTGGTGCTGGCGAAGGAGGGGCTCGTCGACGCGGTGCCGAACAAGGGATTCCGGGTGACCGAGGTCTCCGACGAGCAGCTCGACGAGTACACGCAGATCCGGGCACTGATCGAGATCCCCACGGTGGTGGGGCTGGTGAGGACGGCCGACACGACGTCGCTCGAAGCGCTGCGGCCCGCCGCGCGGGAGATCATCACGGCGTCGGTGGCCGGCGACCTCATCGCGCACGTCGAGGCGGACACCCGTTTCCACCTGGGCCTGCTCGCCCTCGCCGGCAACGCGCACCTGGTGGAGGTGGTCCGTGACCTGCGCGGGCGCTCACGCCTGTACGGCCTCAACGCCCTCGCCGCCTCCGGCGGCATCCTCGCCTCCGCCGCCGAACACCTCGACCTCCTCGACGCCCTCCTGGCCCGCGACGAAGAGTCCGTCCACACGATCATGACCCGTCACCTGAGCCACGTCCGAGGCATCTGGGCGACCGCGCAGGCGGATTGAACCACGTCCCCTGGGAGCGTGATGCATGACATACCACCACCCTCGCCTCGATCCGCCGACGTGACCCGAGCCGGGCACGTCACCCCGGCTCCGCCTCGCGCTCGGCTTTCTCCAGCCGGTCGAGGTACCACCGGGCCGACGTGACCGGCACGCCGGCCTCGTCGAGGCGCGGGGCGGGATCGGCGTCGTCCACCCGGCAGTCGGAGCGGACCGTTCCTCGATGGCCGCCACCGATGATCAGCCACTCCCGCCGGACACAGCCCGAGCGCCGGATCACCGTCGCCCCGATGGAGTGCTCCGAGGCGAACACGACGACGACGCAGCACCGGCCCGACTCCAACGGCTCCGCATGCACCGAACAGGGATGCCGACAGCCCAACTCGCCCAACTCCCCCAGCACAAGACCGCCTCCTGTGATCCTTGTCGCCGATGTGCCGCGAGTGAGCCAAGTGCCCTATGGGCAGTCAATCCCCGCTGGGCGAAAGGATGGTGTCGTTCCTGTAGAGGAAGTGGGTTGAGCAGCGTGCGAGTTTGCCTGATCGGTGCCGGACTGTCGGGACTTGCGACGGCTCGGGTGCTCAAGGAGAAGGGCATCGAGTTCGTCTGTCTGGAGAAGGCGCCGGATGTCGGTGGCCTGTGGCGGCAGCCGGGCGCCGGTGAGCGCGGCCCCGGCTACCTGTCGTTGCATCTCAACGCCGCCAAGCAGCTGACCGGTTACGCCGACTTCCCGATGCCCGACTCGTACCCGCTGTACCCCCGGCACAGTCAAGTCGCCGCGTATCTCAGGTCGTTCGCCGAGTGGGCCGGTCTGGTGGACCACATCGAGCTGAACACGGCGGTCGAGTCGGTTCGCCAGGAGGACGACGGCGGGTGGACCGTCGTCAGCCGGGGCGCGGACGGCACGAGTGTCTCGCGTCGCTTCGGCGAGGTGATCGTCGCCTCGGGGCACTACACGCAGCCCGTGATGCCGGCCCTGCCCAAGGGAGCCGACACCTTCGACGGAACGATCCTGCACGCCATCGACTACCGCGACGGCAGCGACTTCGCCGGCCACCGTGTCGTGGTCGTCGGTCTCGGCGCCTCTGCCGTGGACATCGCCGCCGACCTCTCCCGGCACGCCGAGCACACCGTGCTCTCGGTGCGCCGGGGAATGCACGTACTGCCCAAGCAACTCTTCGGCATGACCCTGGACGAGATCGCCGACGCGCCGTGGTGGACGGCGATGTCGCTGAAGGAGCAACGGAGCCTGATCGACCAGGCGTTGCTCGTCGTGCGGGGGAAACTCGCCGACTTCGGGCTGCCCGAGCCCGATCACCCTCTCTTCTCCTCGGCGGTCACCATCTCCGACGAGATCCTCAGCCGCATCCGGCACGGCGCGGTGACCCCGAAGCCCGCGATCGACCGTCTCGACGGCGGCCGGGTGGTGTTCACCGACGGGACGTCCGTGACCACCGACACCATCGTCTACTGCACCGGCTACGGGATGGATTTCCCCTTCCTGCCCGCCGGTTGTCCGATCGGACCGCAGGGCGCGGTGGAGTTGTACAAGCGGGTCGTCGCGGCTGACCGTCCAGGACTGTACTTCACCGGTCTGGTCCGCCCGCTCGGCTCGATCACCCGGCTCGTCGAGGCCCAGGCCCGCTGGATCGCCCGTGTCCTCACCGGCGAGGCGAGCCTCCCCTCCCCCGAGGTCATGCGCAAGGAGATCGCGGACTACCTCGACGGGATCGCCCGCCAGTACGGGCGGGCGGAAGGCTCCTCGACACAGGTCAGCGTGGCGGGCTACCTGGAGGAACTCCGCCACGAGTGAGGCCACACCGGGCTGCCGGTGGTATGTCATGCATCACACACCACACCTCACACAGCACACCCCCCACATCCCGCACAGCACACACGACACATCACACATCACCCCCCGCACCCCGCACCCCGCACCCCGCACCCCGAGGGGAGTCCCCCACCCCCCTCGGCGCGGCATGTCACGCACATGACACTCTGCATGACACATCACACGTCATACATCACACATCACGCGGCACCCACACCCCGCGCTCCCGGCCCCACTACGCCCCCACCCCCGCCCGCCCCACCCGCACGGACGCAGGAAGACGGCGCTTCGGCGCGCGCACCTCGTACGCCTCGGCGGAGAGGTAGGTGGTGATCCGGGCGGGCCGCCCCTCCTGGTGGACGAGGGCCAGATAGGCGATGAGCCCGGCCCCGTCCTCGGGACGGCGGGAGGTGAGGGCGTCCATCGCGCGGCGCAGCGCCACGGGATCCATGCCATGACGGCGCAGCGCCCGCGCCGCACGGGCGAACGCCTCCCCGTCATGACGGACGTAGTCACGGACGGGGACGTGGAGGGTGAACCCGCTGGGCAGCCCCGTGCGGTTCTCGGTGAAGGCGTGGCAGGTCAGGCCGGGCCGGCCGACCAGTGGCGCGTGCAGGCCGGCGCCGTCCGGACGGCCGTCGAAGCCCCCCGCAAGCGTGAGGAACTGCTCGATCTCCCCGGCGGGCGGGCCGGGCCGGGTCCGGGACAGGGTGCCGGCGCGGGCTGCGGTGAGGTCGTCGTGGCGGAGGTAGATCTTCGCCCGGGGCGTGTCCCAGTCACCGAGGTCGAGGGCGAAGAAGGGGTACCCGTCGGCGTCGGGCAGCGCGGCGAACGCGTCGTGGTGGCCGAGGCGGCGCAGCGCCTCGCGGACGGTCGCGGCGGCGCGCTCCGGGCCCGAGGCGGAGGGGTTGAGGTAGACCTTCACGGCCGGTACCCCGCCGGCGCGCAGTTCCAGGGCGATCCACAGGGCGAGCGGCCCGTGCGGGTCGTCGGGGAGGAACAGGTCGGTGAGCGTGTCGAGTTGGGCGGTGGAGAAGTTCCAGGCGCGGGCCAGTTCGTGGACGACAGCGAGCCCGGCACGGCCGTTGCCCGCCAAGTCCGGCGCCAGGCACCCGGGTTCGACGAGGACGCGGAGGGCGGGGAGCCTGTCCGGCAGGTGGGCGAGGGAGAACTCGACGGGGGTGTGGTCGTCGGAGAGGAAGGTGCGGGTGGGCGGCGGCAGGTCCAACGGCCGCTCGGCGACGGGCCCGAGGGCCCCGAGGAGGACGGCGGCGTAGTTCTCGGCGTCGGCGGAGGCGAGCCCGGCGACGTCACACAACCGCAGCAACTGCCCCACGGTCAAGGCCCCGAGGGTCGGCGCCCCGGCACCGGAACGCGGCACGACGGCACTCATCGCCCCACCCCCGAAGCCACCGCGCCCGAAGCCACCGCGCCCGAGAACGCCTCTCCCGAAGACGCCGCCCCCGATCGCACCACCCCAGAGCACGCCCCCCTCAGGCGCACCCCTCGAAATCCCCCACCCACCCCACGGCGGGCATGAAGATACCCGCCCTGCGAGGCGGGTATCTCCTGGTCACTGCTGTGGAGTTGAGTCGTGAAGGTGGGGGCGCCGTACCGCCCCCTGGTTATGCACGGGCCGGTACGGGCCTGTTCTGCACGGCGCCGCAGCGCAGTGGCATCACGGAACTTCAGGTCCATGACACCTCCTTCGTCTCGTGGACAACACGGATATCGCGTTGCTCACTACCCCCGGTGACGAAGCTTCATGCGGTTATCGCAAACCATGTGCATGTTGTGTGAATCACCCCGCATGTCGGTTGCTCAATCAGCTCTTCTCAGCCATCCCCGGAGCAACCGCCTCGGCGTGAACCGCACGACCGGCTCGGCGAACACCCGACGAAAGAAGCCGGCCGCCAGGTCAAGTTCCCCTCGGGGACGACGATGTGCCGTACCGGCAGCGACGAAGCCGACGAGCGGAGAGATGCCGATCAGGGCAAGGCTGCCGGCGAGCAGGGGGGCGACCGGGCTGTCCGGGGCAACCTGATTCGTCGAAGTCCCACCGGCGGCGCGCGCCGTTGCGGAACGAGCCGGTGTCCTGAAGGAGTTGAAAGTCGGCGACGAGGTCAGCCTCGACACCGGCCGCGAACTCCGCCCCTCGGTCCGCCTCTTCGGGTGAGAGAGCCCAGCGGAAGGCCCCTCGACCGCGCAAGCTCCTCGGACGAGAAAGCCCCCGGCCGACCAAGCCGACAAATGACTGACGGCGAGTCACCCGACCGACTCGCCGTCAAAGAACCTCAGTTGACACCGCGTCAGTGAGCGCGCGCCATCAGGAACTCGACCAGCTTGATGAGCGCCTCGGCCGAGGACTTCTCGTCGCGCGCGTCGCAGGTCACGACGGGGGTGTCCGCCAGCAGGTCGAGCGCCTCGCGCAGGGCCGCCTCGTCGCGCGCGGGGGCGCCGTCGAAGTGGTTGACGGCGATGGCGTAGTCGAGGCCGAACTGCTCGATGAGGTCGATGACTTCGAAGGAGTCGGCGAGCCGTTCGGGGTCGACGAGGACGAGAGCGCCGAGCGCGCCGCGTGCCATGTCCTCCCACATCTGGACGAAGCGCTGCTGTCCGGGGGTGCCGAACAGGTAGAGCACGACGCGGTCGCTGATGGTGAGGCGGCCGAAGTCCATGGCGACCGTGGTGGTGGTCTTGCCCTGGACGCCCTTGAGGTCGTCGATCGACTCGGCGGCCCGGGTCATCGTCTCCTCGGTGGTCAGCGGTTCGATCTCGGAGATCGCCCCGATGAACGTGGTCTTGCCCACCGCGAAGTGGCCCACGACGAGGATCTTGACGGCCGTCTGCTGCTCGCCGCCGCGGACGTACGCCTGCTCATCCAAACTTGGCGCGGAGACCATTCAGCACCTCCTCCAGGATTTCCCGGTCGGCGAGGGGAGCCCGCTGGACGGGCGGTCGGGTGACGAGGTGGCCGGCCTCGACGAGGGCGGCGAGGAGGATCTTCACGACACCCAGGGGCAGTTGGGTGTGCCCGGCGATCTCGGCGACGGACAGGTATCCGGCGTCGCAGAGGTCGAGGAGGCTCTGCTCCTCGGGGGTGAGCCTCATCGGCCTGCGCCGGTCGCCGGGGGCGGCCGTGACCAGGGTGATGAGCGAGAGCTGCCCCTCGTCGGGCAGTCCGCGGCCCCGGGTGATGACGTACGGTCGCACTAACTCCGGCGTCTGGGGCTCAAGTTCGCCGTATCCGTTCATGCCTGGGCGCCGATGTTCTCGCGCGGCGGCGTGGTGAGCGCCTTGCCGAGCTGGCCGACGAGCTGCTGCATGCGGAACGTGATGTCTTGCATGTCGACGTCCGGGGTGGCCGAGACGCCGAGGTAGGCGCCCTCGCCCGCGGAGATGAGGAAGACCCAGCCGCCGTCGAACTCGACGAGGGTCTGGCGCCATTGCTGGGAGCGGTCCTCGCAGAAGAAGGCGAGGGAGCGGCTGAGCGACTGGACCCCGCTCATCGCGGCGGCCACCCGGTCGGCGTTGTCCTTGTCGAACTCCTTGGTGCGGGCCATCAGCAGCCCGTCGGCGGAGATCAGGACGGCGTGCAGGGCCCCGGGTATCTCCAGAGCGCTGTCAAGCATCCATGACAGATCGGCGTTCACGAGACATCATGCCCTTCGCTGCTCGCACCTCTTGTGCTGCTCGTCTGGTCCGCGCCGTCGCCCCGGCCGGTGCGGCCGGACTGCGTGCCCCGCTGGAAGGCGCCCATGATCGCGGCGGTCTCGGCGCCGGAGCGGGACCGGCCCGGGGCGCCGGTCTCCGTGGAGCCGCTGCCCGGAACGATCGCCATCGGCCGCTTGCGGCGCCGCTTGGGCAGGCCGTCGGAGGTCGTGGCGGCGGGCAGGGGGGTCGCCTCGGGTCCGGCGTACTCCGGTGCGCCGACCGTGGTGACGACCGGCGCGGGCTCCTTCTGCTGGGGAGCGCCGGTGAGGAGGTCGTGCGGCAGGAGCAGGACGGCGCGGACGCCGCCGTACGGGGAGGAGGAGTCGACGGACACCTCGAAGCCGAACCGCTCGCTGAGCACGCCGATGACCGCGAATCCGAATTGCGGGGGATTTCCGAGCGCGGAGACACCGGTGACGCGTTCGCTGGAGAGGAGTTTCTCCGCCTTGACGCGTTCCTCGTCGTTCATACCGACACCGGCGTCGTCGACGACGATGCAGATTCCCTTGGGGACGGTACGGATATTGATCTCGACGACGGTGTCCGGACTGGAATAGCTGGTGGCGTTGTCGAGGACTTCGGCGAGGGCGAGGGCGACGGGCTCGACGGCGCGGCTGGTGATGCCGAAGTCGACCTGCGAGAGGATCTCGATCCGGCGGTAGTGCCGGACGCGGCCCTGGGCGCTGCGGACGACGTCGTAGACGGAGGCGACGTCGCGCTGGCGGCCGAGCCAGCCGTCGCACAGGACGGCGATGGACTGGGCTCGGCGGCCGAACTGGGAGTTGGTGTGGTCGATCTCCAGGAGGTCCTGGAGCATGACCGAGTCGCCGTACTTGCTCTGCAGCCGGGAGACGATGAGCTGCTGTTCCAGAGCGAGGCCCTGAAGGGTGCGCATGGCGGATTTCAGTACGGTTTTCGTCGCTTCTTCCGCCCTTTCCTGGGCGGCTTCCACGGATTCTGTGTACTGGTTCTCCAGTTCGGAGTAATGCGTTTTGAGGCCGGCGACCTCCTGCCTCAGCCCCCGGGCCGCCTGGCGCAGGCGGCCGATGACGGCGATCGCGAGGGCCAGTAGAGCCAGCAAGGCAAGGAGAGCCCAAAAAGCCGGGCTTTGTATGTAATGCGTCATAAGACTCTCTTCAGGCGACTGACGGCCAGTAGCTGAATTCCCGTCAATGCGGGTGGACCGGCGGACCGCCCGCACCGGGGGCATCGGCGTGCACCCATCCGCCCGCTCTGCAAGCGCCGTGATCGTATCACCGCGAGAACCGGTCAACGACCCGCCAATCCCTTGTCCCGAACGGACATTGACGGTCAGTCAGCCAACCGTGAAGGGCGATGCCCTGTCGACAAGACGCCGAAGCCACCGCACCCCCGCGGGACGCGCCGGGAAAGCAGAAGGACCCCTGATCAACAGGGGTCCTTCGCTGGTGTCCGAGGGGGGACTTGAACCCCCACGCCCGATAAAGGGCACTAGCACCTCAAGCTAGCGCGTCTGCCATTCCGCCACCCGGACAAGGTGTCTGCCGTTCGCGGTGTTCCCCGCGGCGACATGGACAACAATACCAAGGTTTCGGAGTGGGTTTCACCCGCATATCCGCAGGCCGGGGCAGGGGGCCGGGCACCGGCGAGATCGTGGCGCTCCGTGAGCGGGCGGTGACTCGGGTACGGGCGGGCAGGGGCGGCGACCCCCATGCCGGCGGACGCCGGGCGGCCGGAATGGGGATGTCCGAAAGTGCCGCACGCCCCCTGGACAGCGTCCCCGGGATGAGGGATAACAAGGTCCATACAGTAATTCGTCGACTGTATGCAATGTGCCGCATACGGCGCTCCTCCCTCCTGCGACCACCCCTACGAAGGGACAGGTTTCGCCATGCCCGAGGACACACAGGACACGGTCTCCGGCGGTCATCTCGTCGCGAAGGCGCTCAAGGCAGAAGGGGTCGACCGCATCTACACGCTGTGCGGCGGCCACATCATCGACATCTACGACGGCTGCGTCGACGAGGGCATAGAAGTCGTCGACGTCCGCCACGAACAGGTCGCCGCGCACGCCGCCGACGGCTACGCGCGGATCACCGGCAAACCGGGCTGCGCGGTCGTCACCGCCGGACCCGGTACGACGGACGCGGTGACCGGCGTCGCGAACGCGTTCCGCGCGGAGTCGCCGATGCTGCTGATCGGCGGCCAAGGAGCACTCACCCAGCACAAGATGGGCTCCCTCCAGGATCTGCCGCACGTCGACATGATGGCGCCGATCACGAAGTTCGCGGCGACGGTGCCGGACACGGCGCGCGCCGCCGACATGGTGTCGATGGCGTTCCGCGAGTGCTACCACGGCGCCCCGGGACCGGCGTTCCTGGAGATCCCGCGCGACGTCCTCGACGCGAAGGTGCCCGTCGACCGGGCGCGGGTCCCGAAGGCGGGCGCCTACCGTGCCTCGACCCGCTCGGCCGGCGACCCCGAGGCGATCGAGAAGCTCGCCGACCTGCTGGTGCACGCCGTGAAACCGGCGATCCTGCTGGGCGGCCAGGTCTGGACGACCCGCGGCACCGAGGCTGCGACCGAGCTGGTGCGCACCCTGAACATCCCGGCGTACATGAACGGCGCGGGCCGCGGCACCCTCCCGCCCGGCGACCCCCATCACTTCCAGCTCTCCCGGCGCCACGCCTTCTCCGGCGCCGACGTGATCGTGATCGTCGGGACGCCGTTCGACTTCCGCATGGGCTACGGCAAGCGGCTCTCCCCGGACGCGACGGTCGTCCAGATCGACCTCGACTACCGCACCGTCGGCAAGAACCGGGACATCGACCTCGGCATCGTCGGCGACGCGGGCCTCGTCCTGAAGGCGGTGACGCAGGCCGCGTCCGGGCGGCTGAACGGGGGCGCGGGGCAGCGCAAGGAGTGGCTCGACGAGCTGCGCGCCGTCGAACAGGCCGCGATCGAGAAGCGGTTGCCGCAGCTTCGGTCGGACGCCTCGCCGATCCACCCCTACCGGCTGGTCAGTGAGATCAACGACTTCCTCACCGAGGACTCGGTCTACATCGGCGACGGCGGCGACATCGTCACGTTCTCCGGGCAGGTCGTCCAGCCCAAGTCGCCCGGCCACTGGATGGACCCGGGCCCCCTCGGCACCCTCGGCGTCGGCATCCCCTTCGTGCTCGCCGCGAAGCAGGCCCGCCCCGACAAGGAGGTCGTCGCGCTCTTCGGGGACGGCGCGTTCTCCCTGACCGGCTGGGACTTCGAGACTCTCGTCCGTTACGACCTCCCGTTCGTCGGCATTGTCGGCAACAACTCCTCGATGAACCAGATCCGTTACGGCCAGGCCCGCAAGTACGGCACGGCACGCGAGCGGGTCGGCAACACCCTCGGCGACGTCCCCTACGACAAGTTCGCCCAGATCCTCGGCGGCCACGGCGAGGAGGTCCGCGACCCCGCCGACATCGGCCCGGCGCTCCAGCGGGCCCGCGAGTCGGGCAAGCCCTCGCTGGTCAACGTCTGGGTCGACCCGGACGCGTACGCCCCCGGAACCATGAACCAGACGATGTACAAGTGAGGTCGACGCCCATGACAGCCAAGGCCCTCGACGGCATCCGTGTCCTCGACATGACCCACGTCCAGTCCGGCCCCTCCGCGACCCAGCTGCTGGCCTGGCTCGGCGCCGACGTCGTGAAGCTGGAGGCGCCGTCCGGGGACATCACGCGCGGCCAGCTGCGTGACATCCCGGACGTCGACTCGCTGTACTTCACGATGCTGAACTGCAACAAGCGCAGCATCACCCTCAACACCAAGACCGAGCGCGGCAAGGAGCTGCTGACCGAGCTGATCCGGCGCTCCGACGTCCTCGTCGAGAACTTCGGGCCGGGTGCGGTGGACCGGATGGGGTTCACCTGGGAGCGGGTGCAGGAGATCAATCCACGGATCGTCTATGCCTCCATCAAGGGGTTCGGGGACGGCCCGTACACGAACTTCAAGGCGTACGAGGTCGTCGCTCAGGCGATGGGCGGGTCGATGTCGACCACGGGGTTCGAGGACGGGCCGCCGCTGGCGACGGGGGCCCAGATCGGGGACTCGGGGACGGGGGTCCACGCCGTGGCGGGGATTCTCGCCGCTCTGCTCCAGCGCGAGAGGACCGGGCGTGGTCAGCGGGTCGGCGTGGCCATGCAGCACGCCGTACTCAACCTGTGCCGGGTGAAGCTGAGGGACCAGCAGCGCCTGGCACGAGGGCCGCTCTCTGAATATCCGAACGGCGACTTCGGCGCGGAAGTTCCCCGTTCCGGAAATGCTTCCGGCGGGGGTCAGCCGGGGTGGGCGGTGCGGTGCGCGCCGGGCGGTCCGAACGACTACGTGTACGTGATCGTGCAGCCCGTCGGCTGGCGGCCGATCGCCGAGCTGATCGGCCGTCCGGAGCTGGCCGACGACCCCGAGTGGGCGAGTCCCGAGGCCCGGCTGCCGAAGCTGAACAAGATGTTCCAGCTGATCGAGGAGTGGTCGGCGACCCTCCCGAAGTGGGAGGTCCTGGACCGGCTCAACGCGCGGGGCGTGCCGTGCGGTCCGATCCTGTCGACGCGGGAGATCGTCGAGGACGAATCGCTGATCGCGAACGAGATGATCGTGCGCGTCCCACACCCGCAACGCGGCGAGTTCGTGACCGTCGGCAGCCCCCTGAAACTGTCCGACTCCCCCGTCGAAGTGACCAGTTCGCCGCTGCTCGGCGAGCACAACGAGGAGATCTACGCCGGTGAACTGGGCCTGCCCGCCGGTGAACTGCGGCTGCTGAAGTCGGACGGGGTGATCTGAGGTGCTGGACGAGAACCGGGTGGCACGGGTGCGGGCGGTGCTGGACGCCGTGCGTGCCGAGGGACGGGCGGCGCTGACGGCGCCGGAGGGCAAGGAGGTCGCCGACGCGTACGGGATCGCCGTACCGGGCGAGGCGCTGGCGCGGGACGTCGAGGAGGCGGTGGCGCACGCGGCTCGGTTCGGCGGGCCGGTGGTGATGAAGATCGTGTCGCCGGACATCCTGCACAAGACGGAGGCCGGCGGGGTCGTCGTCGGGGTCGAGGGGGCGGCGGCCGTCCGCGCGGCGTTCCACGAGATCGTCGGCAACGCGCGTGTGTACGACGCGCAGGCGCGGGTGGCGGGTGTGCAGATCCAGGAGCTGCTGCCTCGGGGTCAGGAGGTGATCGTCGGGGCGGGGACGGATCCGACGTTCGGGAAGGTGGTGGCGTTCGGGCTCGGCGGGGTGCTCGTCGAGGTGCTGCGGGACGTCACGTTCCGGCTGGCGCCGGTGAGCGCGGACGAGGCGCTGTCGATGCTGGACTCGATCCGTGCGGCGCCGGTGCTGGCCGGGGTGCGGGGGCGGGCCGGGGTGGACCGGTGGGCGCTCGCGGAGCAGATCCGGCGGGTGTCGCTGCTGGTCGCGGAGTTCCCGGAGATCGCCGAGGTGGATCTCAACCCGGTGATCGCGACGCCGGAGGGCGCGCACGCGGCGGACGTCCGGATCCTCCTGTCCGACGCCCCCGCGCGCGTGCGTCGTCGCTACTCGCGGGAGGAGATCCTCGCGTCCGTGGGGCGGCTGATGCGGCCCCGGTCGGTCGCAGTGATCGGGGCGTCGAACGAGTCCGGCAAGATCGGCAACTCGGTGATGCGCAACCTGGTCGACGGCGGGTTCGCCGGGGACATCCATCCCGTCAACCCGAAGGCGGACGACATCCTGGGCCGCAAGGCGTACCGGAGCGTCACGGACGTGCCGGGCGACGTCGACGTCGCCGTGTTCGCGATCCCCGCGCGGTTCGTCGCCGCCGCCCTGGAGGAGACCGGCCGCAAGGGGATACCGAACGCGGTGCTGATCCCCTCGGGGTTCGCGGAGACCGGGGAGCACGCCCTCCAGGCGGAGATCGTGGAGATCGCCGAGCGGTACGGCGTGCGGCTGCTGGGGCCGAACATCTACGGCTACTACTCGACCTGGCAGGACCTGTGCGCGACGTTCTGCACGCCCTACGACGTGAAGGGCGGCGTCGCGCTGACCTCGCAGTCCGGCGGTATCGGGATGGCGATCCTCGGGTTCGCGCGCAGCACGCGCACGGGTGTGTCGGCGATCGTCGGTCTCGGCAACAAGTCGGACCTCGACGAGGACGACCTGCTGACGTGGTTCGCGCAGGACCCGCACACCGAGTGCGTCGCGATGCACCTGGAGGACCTGAAGGACGGCCGTGCGTTCGTCGAGGCCGCGCGGGCGACCGTCCCGAAGAAGCCGGTGATCGTCCTGAAGGCCGGGCGGACGGCGGCGGGGGCGCGGGCCGCCGGGTCGCACACGGGCGCTCTGGCGGGCGACGACGCCGTCTACGACGACATCCTGCGGCAGGCGGGGGTGATCCGGGCGCCGGGGCTGCACGACATGCTGGAGTACGCGCGCGCGTTGCCGGTGCTGCCGACGCCGGGCGGCGACAACGTCGTCATCATCACCGGCGCGGGCGGCTCCGGGGTGCTCCTCTCCGACGCCGTGACGGACAACGGGCTGTCCCTGATGGAGATCCCGCCCGATCTGGACGAGGCGTTCCGGCGGTTCATCCCGCCGTTCGGGGCGGCGGGCAATCCGGTGGACATCACCGGGGGCGAGCCGCCGGCGACGTACGAGGCGACGATCCGGCTGGGTCTGGAGGATCCGCGCGTGCACGCGCTGGTGCTCGGTTACTGGCACACGATCGTCACTCCCCCGATGGTCTTCGCGGAGCTCACCGCGCGCGTGGTGGCCGAGTTCCGCGCGCGGGGCGTCGACAAGCCGGTGGTGGCGTCGCTCGCCGGGGACGTCGAGGTGGAGGAGGCGTGCCGGTACCTGTTCGAGCGGGGGGTCGTGGCGTACCCGTACACGACCGAGCGGCCGGTGGCCGTGCTGGGCGCCAAGTACCGGTGGGCGCGGGCGGCGGGGCTGCTCGGGGGTGGTGCGTGAGATGAGGACCACCGAGTACGACCCCGCCGCCGTCCCGTACCGGGAGGTGACCGACGCGCGCGGGCGCGTGTACCGGGTGGGCGAGACCGACCGGGACATCCTCGGTCACTCCCGCAAGCTGATGATCTGGCTGCCGTGGCTCGCGATGATGGCGATCAGCGTCTTCGAGTACGCCTACGGCTCCGCGGAGGACACCCTGTCCCACGCGCACGGCTGGACGCAGTCGAACACCTTCTGGATCCTCAGCGTCTGGGTGTTCTTCCAGGCGGGCGTCGCCTTCCCGGCCGGCTGGTTACGTGAGAAAGGGCTCCTCACGGCCCGTCAGGCCATGTACGCGGGCTCAGGACTGTGCCTGGTGGGATTCCTGGCCCTCTCGCATCTGGACGACGTCCTGATGGCGGTCCTGGGCTTCGGGGTGGTCGGCGGGATCGGCGCCGGGCTCGTCTACGCGACGTGCATCAACATGGTCGGCAAGTGGTTCCCCGAGCGGCGCGGCGCGCGCACCGGGTTCGTCAACGGCGGCTTCGCGTACGGGTCGCTGCCGTTCATCTTCGTCTTCAACTACGGCTTCGACACCGCGAACTACCACCAGGTCCTCGACCTCATCGGCTGCTACATCATGGTCGTCGTGTTCGGGTGCGCGTTCTTCTTCAAGGACCCGCCGAAGAACTGGTGGCCCCCGGATGTCGAACCGCCGCTCCGCGCGGGCGACGAGGGCGGTGCGGCGGGGCTCGTGAGGAACCCGCCCGCCGTGCGGCAGTTCACGCCGAAGGAGGCGGTCCGCACCGGCATGCTGCCCCTGATGTGGCTGTCGATCGTGATGACCGCCGGGGTGTCCATCTTCGGGATCTCCTTCCAGGTGGACTACGCGAAGGAGGTCGGGTTCGGTCCTCTGGTGGCGGCCTCCTCCATGGGGGTCATGGCCGTCGTCAACGGGGTCGGGCGCGGGGTCGTGGGCTGGCTGTCCGACCGGTGGGGCCGCAGGTCGACGCTGGTGTTCGTCATCGTCGTGCTCGGGCTCGCGCAGTTCGGCGTCATCGGCGCCGGGCACGTCCGCAGCGAGGCGCTGTTCCTGGTGTTCGCGTTCCTCTCCGGGTTCGGCGGGGGCGCCTTCTACCCGCTGTTCGCCGCTCTGACCCCGGACTACTTCGGGGAGAACTACAACGCCACCAACTACGGGCTCGTGTACAGCGGGAAGCTGGTCAGCGGGCTCTTCGGGGGCGGCCTCGGGTCCCTCGTCGTCGCCTCCTGGGGATACGACGGCGCGTACGCGCTCGCCGGGGGCGTGTCGATGGTCGCGGCGGTGATCGCGCTGATGCTGCGGCAGCCGGGGAGGGCTGCGGGCGAAGCCGTGTGACCGGCGCGTACGCGCGCGTGGAGGATCGCTCACGCGATCGGCCACGCGCGCGTACGCGTGTGCTCTCAGCGCCGGCAGCCTCTCAGGGCCGCGAGGTTGTCGTACCCGATACGGGAGTACGTGAGGGACTGGGCGGGGTCGGTGGTGCTGGGGGCGTTGTCCTGTTCGACCATGGGGTTGCGGTGGTCGCGGTCGCCGATGCGGGAGAAGAACGCCGTGTAGTCGATGTCGCCGGTGCCGAAGGGAACCATGTCGTAGCCCATGCCGTTGGTGGTGTTGACGGTGCCGTCCTTGGCGTGGAACAGCGGGTAGCGGCGGCTGTTGCGGACGACGACGGCCGCGGGGTCGAAGACCTTCTCCCGGGTGGAGCCGTCGGGGGCGGTGTAGGTGTGGAACTTGTACTGGGCGACGTGCGCCCAGAAGACGTCCAGTTCCAGCCAGACGGACCGCGGGTCGGTCGTCTTCAGGAAGTACTCCAGTTTGCGGATGCCGGAGCTGCGCGTGGGCTTGCCCTGGGCGTCGAGCGGGCCGGAGTCGAGGAGGAAGCCGTAGGCGGCGTCGTGGTTGTGGGTGTAGAGCTTGAGCCCCGCGCGGCGGGCGATCTCGCCGAGGGCGTTCCACTTGTCGGCGGCGGCGTCCCAGTCGGCCTTGTAGGAGCTGTTCGTCGGGTCGGCGCCGGTGCCCATGTGCGGCATGCCGAGGATGTTCGCGATCTCCAGGTGCTTCTTGAAGGTGTCCAGTTCGGCGGGGACGAGCGGCCAGGACGGCGGGATGTAGCCGTGGTTGCCGCGGGCGCGCAGCCCGTACTCGTCGAGCCAGGACCGCAGCAGGCGCGCGCCCTGCACGGACTCCAGGTTCGCCCCGCCGGGGGCGTTGGCGTGCTGCCCGTACCCGGCGAACTCGACCTGCCGGTAGCCGAACCGGGAGAGCTGCCGGAAGACCTCGCGGAATCCGGAGGGCAGGTCGGAGGCGAGCGGGTCGCGGCCGGTGGCGTCGCGGACGGTGTACAGGATGATGCCGCGCCGGTGGGCGGGGACGAGGGCGTCGCCGCCGTGGCCGTGGCTGTGGCCTCTGCCGAGGTTCTGGGCGGCGGCCGGCGGGGCGCCGAGGACGGGGGCGG
>NZ_JBTYMC010000121.1:0-18399 GCF_054880855.1 Streptomyces sp. S6
TGTGGCGAGTAACTTGCCCGAACTTGCCAGGACTTCAGGCTCAGGTGTGGACGTGGCCCACTGTGCGGGCGGACCGGGTGGTCCGCCCGTGAGCGGTGGGGGTTACGCGCTTGCCCTGAAGTCCTCCGCGCTGAAGGGGGCGCCGTCGTAGGTGTACGGGTAGTCCATGCCGAGGCTCGCGTATGCCGCTGCCTGTCGGCGTTCGTACTGGAGGCGGGTTTCGCGCTCAGCGTCCGCTGCGGCCTGTCGGCGGAAGAATTCCGCTGCCTCTTCCTTCGTGGGGCCGGTCCACGGTCGGGACCAGGGGCTCACGTACGGCTGGGGCGCGGGGGTGGGTGCCGGGGTGGCGGGCTGCTTGCGGCGTTTGCCCGTGGCGGGGAGCAGGAGGGAGAAGAGGGTACGCAGGCACGCCGAGATGGCATGCGCGATAAGGTTGCGCATGGCGACAGGTTCCTTAGTCGGGTTGTCGTCGCGGCCCCGTCAGCGGAGTGCTTCCAACACTCCGAGTCCTGGCGGGGCCACCTTTTTTGATGTTGTGCAGCGCACGCTAGCACCAACACCCGCTGCCTGACGACGTTTTGGGAAACACGGAAACAGGCAGATGGCGAGTGCGGGGTGGTGTGTTGCTACAGGTCCCCCGGTAACCCCCAGCTCTCCGGGTTTGCGGCCAGGTCCTGGAGCAGTGTCTCGACGGTGGGGTCGACGATGTCCCAGGCGTGGACGAGGGGATGCGCGCCGAACAGCCCGCAGGCGTCGCCGTCGGCATGCGAGGCCTCGCACCAGCGCAGGATCGCGAACCGGAACCCGTCCTCGCCCCACAGGATCCACTGCCCGTCGTCCTCGGCCTCCCCGTCCCACAGGAAGTCGGCGTGCTCGCCCGGATGCCCTTCCGCCAGCTCGCAGCAGACGTACCCCTCCGCGAACTCGCAGTCCTCGTACGCCCCTTCGGGCGCCGACTCCAACAAGGCCAGCACTTCCGGCACGGGCAGCAGCCTGACCCCGGTGCACTGCAACATGACGCCCTCACAGATCGGTTGAGACGTGCTGGACGGACGACACCGGGTCGCCCCCTTCTCGCCGGATGACCCCCCACTCGACGAGCCGTTCGGCGACGAACGTCGGACTGACCCGGAACTCGCGGGCCAACGCCGCCGCAGACACGCCTTGTCGGTATCGGTCGACGACACTCCCCCGCGCCCGGACGAACTCGGCGCGTGCCTGCGTGACTTCCGCGCTGCTGCGGCGTCGGGCACGCCCCCTGAACACACGGGCACCGGCCCGCCGGTACAGCAACGCGTCGACGAGGTTGCGGCGTTGCTCGCCCCACTCGTCGAACCGCCTCCCCAACCAGCCGGCGGTCACCCCGTACTCCTCGGCAAGGCCGCTGAGGGATGTGCCCAGCCGATAACGCCGGATGACCAACTCACGTTCGTCCAGCACGCGTTGCCTCGCGGCGGCACGTTCCGGATTCATCGCAGCTCCTTCCGTCCCACGGCCGAGTGCTGGTCGGCCTCCCATGAGTCGAGGGGGAACAGTTCGGACGGGGACGCCGTCTACTCGACCCCTCCGCCGTCCGGCCGTACCCACGCGTGCCCCAGCCATAAGGTCTGGAGAATTCCGGTGCGTTCGCCGTTGGTGACTTCCTGCCCGATGTGTTCAGCGGTGACCACCACGGGTCCCCCTTCGCGGCTTCGGGTAGAAGCAGGTGACGTGCCGGTAGTCGGGACTGGCCTGACCGTTCGCGACGTGGTCGTCGACGAGACGCACGACCAGCGTGCCGGAGCTGATCAGGGACTTGCAGTCGCCGCAGGTGTGCCCGCGAGGCGCGTAGGTCGAGTACGCGACCGCAGCGACCGGCACAGCTCGAACAACCCTTCTGCGCCGTCCACTCGGGCTTGTACTGTTGCTCATTGTCGTCAACCTCCACATGGTTGGTGGCCATGCCCCCGGACGCTCGAACGTCGCGGGGGTCTGCTCCATACCAACCGTCAGGTCAACGGAACTCCGGTGCTAGTGCCACGCTTGGTGCCACTATGGTCACGTGGCTATCGCGCAATTGATCAAGGACCTTCGAGAGGCCAAAGGGCTGTCTCAGGGGCAGTTAGCCCGAACACTTCACGATGCGTCAGGGATCGCCATTGGCCGCGAGCGCATCAGCCGTTGGGAGCGAGTAGAAGGCGGTGTCATCCCCTCTGCCTTCTGGCTCGAACGGCTGGCCCAGAGTCTGGACGTCCCTTTCTCCGTGCTGGAGTACGAAGCTAACCTCAGCCGTATGGACCGTAGAGACTTCATGCGCCTTACAGCGCTGACCGCTACGCACGGCGCGCTGGCAGGCGAGATGGTGTCCAGCATCGCCAGTAGCGACTGGGGGCCGCTGACCACCGTTCAGACCACACACGGCACTGACCTTGTGATCGCTTCTCTCGCCGACGCCTCATGTCTTAGCAGGCTGAAACGTTGGATGTACGACGGCTCAAACCCCGTGTTGAGGGTCAACGCCGCTGGAATCCTCGCCAAGGTTCCGGGGCAAGATCCCGCCGCCGACGTCTGCCGCACGCTTACCAACGACCACGAAGCACGGCACCTGTACGCGACCGCCGTAACCTCACGGGTTTGCGGACTCGACTGGGCGACCGCCGCACGGCTCGCCGCCGACCCCTGTTCGATGCCCATGAAAGCGTCGTTCCTCGCCGCGCGGTTTTCCGCCGAAGTGACGAACCCCCGTGACGCCGGCGCACGTTGGTGCTCGGCTGTAATGCTCCGGGAAATCAGCCCCCTACTCGGCAAGGAACCCCACCGTGCACGTAATCGAGGTCAAGAACGCTGAGCTGCTGGAGACCATCGCTCAGCGTGCGAAGGAACTGGGTATCACCAACGGCGCGATCGTCTCCCTCATCGGAGCAGTGGACACCTTCACTGTCTCCACCATGCCCGCCTCCGACGCTTCCGCCGACGTGATCACGGACTACGACCTGCCCGCCGAGATCCACGGCACTGGGGAAATCACGGACGGCACCGTGCACATCCACGCGACCATGGCGGTCGAAGGCGACCGAGGGGTATCGGGCCATGTGCACCGTGCGCAGGTCGGAACATGGTTCGCCAGGGCCTACGTGCTGCCCTGCTGAAATGCAAGAAAGCCCCGCAGGACCCCAAGGCCGACCGGAACAGCGGGGCTTCGTGCTGTCGGCGCGATCGTGAAGGCATGCACGATGTGCGACCTTGAGGTCGGAGCCGGTGCGGACCATGCCGAAAGCCCCCTGCACCCGCAGCGGCGGCGGCGTCGTTCACCATGGAGGCTCCGGAGATCCTGCGGGGCACCCGTCCTGTCTGCCGGAGCGTCGAACCAAGGAGGCATCGCCCATGCCCGCTGTAGGCCGTTTCCGTTCCGTGGTCGTCGACTGTCCCGACCCCTTGGCGCTGGCGGAGTTCTACGCGGCGGTGGTCGGGGGGAAGCCGGAGGCGGAGGCGGCGGACTGGGTCGTCCTGCACGTCCCCGGCGGCCCCCGTCTCGCGTTCAACCTCGCGCCGGACCATGTCCCCCCGGTGTGGCCGTCCCGCCCCCACGACCAGCAGCAGTTCCACATCGACGTCGACGCCGGGGGAACGTGGGACGAGGTCGACGAGGCTGAGCGCAGGGTGCTGGAGTTGGGGGCGCGGGTCGTGCGGAGGGTGGACGAGGACGGGTTCAGGGTGTTCCTGGACCCTGCGGGACACCCCTTCTGCCTCTGCCGGATCTAGGCCCGCCCCAACCACACCCCCTCACCGCGCCGAAGAAGACTCCCCGGCCTTGCGCCGCGTGCGGCGTACTCGTTCCACGACGCCGTTGATGATCGCGGAGTGGGCCCCCTTGAGCGCCGCGACCGGCACCTCGATGGTCACGTACGCCTCCTGCTCGTGCGCCCGCTCCGGGATGCTGCCGGGGTCGTGCCAGCGGAGGTTGGGTTTGCCGGCCTCGATGTAGGGGATGTCGGGGACGGTCTGGAGGAGGACGCGGTCACCGCTGGGGGTGGGGAGTTCGATCCAGAAGTGCTCGGGGACGCCGAAGGAACCGTCCATCTTGTAGTGGCACACGATCCACCCCGCAGGGTCCGCCCCGGCGATCTGGAAGCCGTGTGCGCGGACGAACGTCCGGACCGCCTCTTCCATGAGGGGCCGCATGGTGGCCTCGTCGTGCTGAGGGTCGAGATTGTCGAAGTCGAAGTTCAGGCCCGCGGCCGTCACGTCCCCCCGCAGCCGGTCCAGATCGGCCCTGACGGCGGGTTCCAACTGGTCGAGTTCCCGTACGTCGCCCTCCTGGGACACGCTGATGAGGTAGTCCCAGTACTCACCCCGGTCCAGCCCGCCCGAGTCCGCGGCGGCCCGCACGGCCCACTCCCAACAGGCCGCCGCCTCCGGTGTCTTGGCGATCCTCCAGCCCTTCCCGCCGGAGTACGTGTCCTCGTTCGCCGCGGCGATGAAGTTGACGGCGTCCGCGTTCACCTGACCCTCCGCGTCCTCCGCGTCGGCCCGCGTCCGCTTCATCCGCTGCACGACCCCGGCACCTTCAGAAGAACCCCCAGCGCCCCCCAAGCCCGAGGGAGCCCCCCTCATCACCCGCCGCGCGTTCGCCTCCGCCTCCCGCTCGAACCGGTCCCCGGGATCGGACACCGACAGCCCGGCCCCGTTGTCCGTCCCGGACACCGGCCCCTGCCGCTGCTGGATGACGTGCGTCAGCTCGTGCGCGAGGGTGTGCCGGTCCCCGCCCCCGTCCCCGATGACGACATGGTTCCCGGACGTGTAGGCCCGCGCCCCGATCTCCGCGGCGGACCGCCTCGCCTCGGCCCCCGTGTGGAGTCGTACGTCGGAGAAGTCGGCGCCGAGCCGTCCCTCCATGTCGTCGCGCACGGTCGGATCGAGCGGACGCCCGTTCCCGCGCAGCACCCCGTGCACGGCGGACCGCTGGACGGCGGGCTCCTCGTCGTGCCCGCACCCGGCGCCGTGCCGGTGCGCACGCAGCATCTGGACGACGGCGGCGTTCCCGATCACCGGTTGCAGCCCCAGCGGCCCGCCGACCCGCGGAGCGGACCGCTTCGCCGTCCCCGCCGCGCTCTCCCGCGCGTCATCCCGACTTTCGCGTGCCCGCACACCGGCTCCTTGTTCTGAGGGGGGTTGACCCCCTTGTTTACCAGTGCGCGTATTCCGGACACGAGAGGAGAAGGGGCAGGACGGCTACCCGTAGGGGCAGACCCTCGTGCGATCCACGAAGCGCCGCGCGTGAGATGTAGGAAACAAGTGTCCGAAAGATGCCCCAGAAGGGCAGGTTCCGGATCTACCTTGGAACCCATGCTCGGGGCATCTCACTTCCGGTCCGATGTGTCACACTCCGCCCGGATATGGAACTACTGGCTCGGCGGGATGGGCCACTATCCGGTCGACGCGGAGGTCGGCGACCACATCGTCGCGCTGGTCCCGGAGCTGCCCCGCTCGGCGGTGGCGGACCGGCGGTTCCTCGCGAGGGCCGTCCGGCACCTGGCCGGGGACATCGGCATCCGGCAGTTTCTGGACATCGGGACCGGCCTGCCCATCACCGACAACACGCACGAGCTCGCCCAGCGGGTGAACCCCGCCTGCAAGGTCGTCTGCGTCGACAACGACCCCCTCGTCTTCGCGCACGCGCACGCGCTGCTGACGAGCACCCCGCAGGGCGCGGCCGTCTTCCTCGAAGGCGACATCCACGACCCGGAGACGATCCTGCGGAAGGCGTCCGAGACGCTGGACCTCACCCGCCCGGTCGCCATCACCCTCCTCGGCGTCCTCAACTTCGTCCTCGACACCGACGAGGCCGCCTCGATCGTCCGCCGCCTCCTGGCCGCCGTCCCCCCGGGGAGCCACGTCGTCATCTCCCACCCGACGACCGAGGTCGACGGCCCGGCGATGACCGAGGGCGTCTCGTACTGGAACGCCCAGGGCTCGTCCCCGATGACCCTGCGCAGCCGCGCCGAACTCATCCGCCTCTTCGAGAGCGCCGAACTCCTCGACCCCGGCGTGGTGACCTGCACCCGCTGGCGCCCGGACGGCACGGGAGCGGACATCGGGGCGGTGACGCACTTCGCGGGGGTGGCCCGCAAGCAATGAGCAAACGGAAAGGGCGGGCCCCCGGCACCGGAAGCCCGCCCCCGACCACCCTTAAGGGATGACCGTCAGCGCCGTACTCCCCACGCCCTTACGGCCGTCCCCGTACGTCACCAGCGCGAGATACACCCGCCCGGCCTTCAGCCCCTTCCAGGACACCGTCGACCGAGCGACGGCCCCCTGCCTCACCTTCTGCGCGGCCGGCGAGACCGCCGCCTTCACCTCCGGCTTCCCGCCCTTCCCGATCAGCCACGTGTGCAGCGTGTACCGCTGACTCCCCGAACCACCCGGCGCGACCGCCTGGTTGACGTACACGTCGTACGTCCCCGCCGCGAGATCGACGTACTCACTGTTCCCGGCCCCCGGCGAGGACACCGCGTTGCCGTCCTTGTCGACGACCCACAGGTCGACGTCGCTGCCCGCCTTGAAGTCGGACGACACGATGGCGACCCGCGCGAGAGCGGTCCCGGCGGGAACGGTCAGCCTGCTCACGGCGGTGTGCGCGGACGGCTTGGCCGGGTCGACGTCACCGGCCCCCGTGAGGGTGCCCGTCCGCGTCGTCCCGGCGTACAGCCCGTTCACGGCCGTCGTGAAGGTCCCGTCGAACCCCGCCTTGGGCGTGAGGACGACGGACCCGCGGGCACCCCGCCCGGAGGCGGACGACGCCGCGTTCACCTCGGCCGCCCGCAGCGCCACCACGGACCGCACCTTGTGCGTCCGGTCGGCCCAACCGACCGCCCCGAACGCCCACTTGCCGTACGCGGCACCGGCTCGCGTGAACGTCACCTTGTACGTCGCCGAGCCACCCGGCCGCACGGTCAGCCTGGAAGGCGACACCGTCACCCGGTACCCCGCCGGCGTCTCCACCGACGCCGTGTACACACCGGTCGTCGACGACACGTTCGTCACCGTACGCGTCACGGTCTGCACGCCCGCCAGATCGCCGACCGCTATGGACGGCATGTTCAGATCGCTGGGGTCGGTCTTCCGCACCCGCGCGCAGACGTCCCGCCCGTCGGTCGTCACCGGCGCCTGGCCGATCGCGCAGAGGTAGGCGATCCAGTCGCCGGCCGTCGAGTTGTAGACGAGCCCGGGGTCGGCCGCGCTGGTGGGGACGACGTGCCCGGAGCCGTAGTCGAGCGGCGTGGCGACGCTGCCCCCGGCCCGCCGGATCGCCTTGCCCGCGCTGTCCTCGGTGGCCGCCGTCGTCATCAGCGCCGACTTGACCTCCATCGGCGTCCACTTCGGGTGCAACTGCCGCAGCAGCAGGGCGAGTCCGGAGACGTGCGGCGCCGACATGGACGTCCCCGACATGACCCCCTGCCGGCCCGGGAACCCGGGGGTGCCGGGGGAGACGGCCGCGACGATGTCCACACCCGGCGCGGTGACGTCCGGCTTGAGGAGGTCACCCTCGCTGTTCAGGTCGGGCCCGGAGGAGGAGAACCCGGCGACGACGGGCGCCTCCTGGTGGACGGCCTCGGCGGCGGCCAGCGACGCGGTGGCACCCGCGCCGTCCGCGTACGCCTTCACGGCCTCCCCGGCCGCCTTCGCGAGGTGGACGCCCGGGATCGTGTGCGCGTCGGCGACCTCCTCGTCCGTCGCGAGGGGGTTGTACAGCACCAGGCCGACCCCGCCGGCCGCCTTGACCTGCGCGCTCTTGTCGGTACGGGCGTTGCCGCCGCGCGCGCAGACCACCAGCGCGCCCGTGACCTTCGCCGGGTCGAGGGTGTCCGGCAGGCACAGCGCCGCGTCCTCGGCCCTGGCCCCGCTCCTCGCGGCCTTCGCACCGTCGACGAGCGGCGCGGACGGCACCCCGGAACCGGCGATGCTGACGCCGCTGTAGCTCTTGCCGTTGCCGAGGGTCACCGTGCCCTGGTAGCCGATGTCGTGGCTGGAGGCGGCGACGGTCGTCGCCCACGGGACACCGTTGGAGGCGGTGTTCGGACCGGAGTTCCCGGCCGACGCAGAGATGAAGACCCCGGCGCGGGCCGCGTTCAGCATCGCCAGGTACGTGGGGCCGTTCGCCTTCTCGGTGTTGGAGCCGCCGAGCGAGTAGCTGATGACGTCGACGCCGTCCGCGACCGCCTTCTCCATCGCGGCGACGATGTCGACGCTCCCGCAGCCGTCCGTGTAGCAGACGCGGTAGGCGGCGATGCGGGCCGCCGGGGCGATGCCGGATATCTTCGCGCCGGATATCCCGCTGTCGGGGACGCTCGCGGTGACGTCCGCGTTGCCCGCGGCGGTGCTCGCGGTGTGCGAACCGTGCGACTCGCCGTCCAGCGGGGACGGCCAGTCGTTCTCCTTCGGCGCCGTGATGCCCTTGTTGAAGTACTGGGCGCCGATCAGCTTGTTGTTGCAGGTGATGCGGTGCTTCGGGTCCTGGCCGGGGTCGCAGCTCCCCTTCCACTTCCGGTCCACCGTCGCCTGCTCCAGGCTGTCCGCCGGGAGCGGCGCGAACGACGGGCTGTCCGGGTAGATGCCGGTGTCGAGGTTGCCGAGGATCATGCCGGCGCCGGCCTTCCGCTGCCCGCCGGGGATCTTCGAGTAGAGGCCGCCGGGCTTCTTCAGGCCGAGGAAGCCGGCGGTGTCGGCGGCGGGGAGGGTGCCGGCCGTCCTCGCGGTGGCCAAGGGGTGGCTCATGACGTTCCGGGTCAGCGCGAGGACACCCGGCGTGCGGGCCAGTTCGCTCGCCTGGCCGGCCGTCAGCTTCGCCGCGAAGCCGTTGAGGAGGAGTTGGTAGCTGTAGAGCGGCTTGACGCCGTCGACCGCGTCGAGGACGCCGTCGCGCTCCCGCTTGAGCTTGCGGACGTGGTCGCGGACGGCGTCGGTCGCGATGTCCAGCCGGGTGCCGGGCTCGGCGGCCGTCGCCGGGTCGGTGGCGACGGGCTGTTCGGAGAGCTGCACGAAGTAGATGCCGGCGGTGAAGGACGTTTTCTGGGTGGGAGCCGCGAGGACGGGTGCCGCGGGCGCCAGGGCGAGGCCGCCGACGACGGCGGAGGCCAGCAGGGGCGCTGTGCGGCGCCGGCCGGGGTGGTGCTGGGACAAGGCGGAACTTCCCCCTTGGAGTGGTCGAATCCCCCGAGACGACCGACATCCTGTTACGCGGGGGCTGCCGGGGAAAGCAGATAATCTTGAGAACTCAAGAGATTCACGGCATATTCACGTGAGTCGCGTTTGGGGTCACGCGAACAGCGGCTCCAGCGCCCGCTCCAGATCCGCCGCCTCCCGGAAGTGCACCACCCTCATCCCGAGCGCCCTCGCCGCCTCGACGTTCTCCAGCGTGTCGTCCACGAACAGACACCGCTCCGCCGGCACCCCCGCCAACCGCACGGCGAGCTGATAGATCCGCAGATCCGGCTTCGCGAGACCGACCCGGGCACTGCTGACGACATGGTCGGCGAGGTCCGTCAGCTGCATCTCGGCGAGATCCGCCTCCAGCTCCACCGACGCGTTGGTGACCAGCACCAGCGGGACGTGGACGCGGGCCCGGCGCAGGAGGGCGACGACGGCGTCGTCCCGGTGGAACGGCGACTCCAGCAGGGCGCGGCCGAGGTCCCAGGCCGTGGACTCGTCGACCAGACCGGACAGGCCTTCGGCGATGGCGGCGACCCACTCCTGGCCGGTGATGCGGCCGAGCAGCAACGGGAGGTCCGTCTCCGGAGCGAACGCCACCTTGAACGTCGTCCCCTCCGTGAGGCCCGCCGCGCGCTCCAGCGCGTGCACGCCGGAGCTGTCGAAGCGGCGGAGGACGTTGTCGACGTCACACAGGACGGCGTCGAAGGGGAGGGAGCGGCTGTCAGTCACTGGTGACGGTGACCTTCTCGTCGTTGTTCAGCTCCTTGACGAGCTGCTTGACCTTCGTCTTGTCCCAGACGAGGTTGCCACCCGTGGAGCCGGAGATCGGCATGTTCATCGAGACGCCGTCCCCGCCGTTGACGCCCTTCATCGCGAAGAACATCGAGCCCAGGTCCCACAGGCCCATGTCCTTGTCGACGATCAGCGAGTCGAGGCCCGCGCCCAGTGTCGGGTACAACGCGAAGGGGTTCAGGATCGTTCCCGGCGTCGCGACCTCGTGCGCCAGCGCCGCGAGGAACTTCTGCTGGTTCTTCGTCCGCTGGAGGTCGGACGCGGCGAACGCGTGCCGGGTCCGGACGAACGCGAGCGCCTGCTGGCCGTCCAGCGTCTGCTTGCCCGCCTGGAAGTCGGCGCCGGAGTACTTGTCCTTGAACGCCTTGTCGATGTTGATCTCCACACCGCCGACCGCGTCGACGATGTTGGCGAACCCGGCGAACCCGATCTCGACGTAGTGGTCGATCCGCAGGCCGGTGTTGAACTCGACCGTCCGCACGAGGAGTTCGGGACCGTCCGTCGCGTACGCGGCGTTCAGCTTGATGTGCTTGCCGGTGCCCTTGAACGTCTTGCCGGACTGCGATCCGACGAACGTCGGCAGCTCGACGTCCGAGTCGCGCGGCAGCGAGATCAGCGTGTCCCCGTTCCCGCCGACGTGCAGGATCATCATCGAGTCCGTCCGCTTCCCCTCCGCGGACCCGGTGTGCAGCTTCTTCTTCTCCTCGGCGGACATGCCCTCCCGGCTGTCCGACCCGACGATCAGGTAGTTCGTCCCGTCCCCGCCGTCGGGCCGGTCGATGACCTTCGACAGGTCGACTTCCTTGCGCAGCTTGCCGTCCGCCCAGAAGTACGTCCCGACGGTCGTCACGACAAGCACGCTGGCGACCACGATCGCCGTCCACTTGATCCGCTTGCGCCAGTTCGGCGCGGGACGCTCACCCTGGGTACGCCCGAGCCCGCCCTGTCCGCCGCCACCGCCGTACACCTGGCCGGTGTTGTACCCGTCGCTCTGCGGCCCGCCGCCCTGGTCCAGATACTGGGGCTGGCCCTGATCCTGGTACGACTGCTGGCCGGGCTGCTGATTCGGCACCCCGTACCCCGGCGGAGCCGTCGGCCCCCTCCGCACCTGCCGCATCACCTGCGCGCCCTCGGGCTGAGCCTGCGCGCTGCCGTAGCCGTAGCCGCCGCCCGCGTTCCCGCGACCGCCACCCCGGTTGTCACCGGACCATCCCTCGGGCCAATCGTTCATGCGCACAGTGTGCCGGTCAGGCCCGTCCCCTATACAACCCCCGTCGGAAAATCAGATCCCGGCTGTTGCCAAGCCGACACAAAGTCTCGCTTCGTCGACGTCGAGGTTGCCCTCTCAGATGCCGATGAGCCGGACGCGGTCGCCGCACAGCCGGGCCATGTCGTCGACGTCCGAGGTCAGTATGGCCACCGGGCCAGGTTGGCGCAGTGCCATCTCGGCGACGGTCGCGTCGATCGCGTACTTGTGGCCGTGCAGACCGGCGGTCTTGAGCAGTTCCGCCGACGCTGTCGCCGCGCCCTCGGTCACCGGTTCGACCTTCACGCGGGAGAGCACCCACCGGAGGCGAGGCGTGTTCACCCGCGCGTGGCTGACCTCCACGATGGTGTTGGCGCCGATGACGAAGTCGGCGCCCATTGTGTGGAACACCTGGAACATCGCGAGAATCGTGCGGTCCTGGGCGATCCAGGCGGAGAGCCCTTCAGAGTCCAGGACGACGGTCTCGACATGCTCGATCACGCGGCGCTCGCAGACTCGCCGGACCGGCCCGTCTCAAAGATCCTTGACCGGGCCTCGGCCAGTTCCTCCTCCGTGAACTCCCCCTGCTCCTCCTGATGCCGTACCAGGTCGCCACCGAGCAACTGATGCCGCAACTGTCGCGCCACCGCCTCAGCGACATACCCGGACACGTTGTCGGTGAGCTTCCTCAACTCGGCAACCTGCTCCGTCGGCAACGTAACCGTGATGCGCGTCGTTTCCGCCATGGATAGAGCATACTGCGGTATGCGCAGACCGGGTTTTCCGTGCTGCGATTTCCGCAGTGGTCCCGGACGAACCCCAGCCTCAATCCCCGCACCCCACCTCATCCCCCCGAACCACCCCAGAACCCCCCTCAGCCTCCCGCACCCGAACCTTCCGCACCTCGAACCCCACCCCCACGACCACCTTGAGCGTCGCCCCCAGCCCCTTGACGGCCCGCAGCTCACTCCCCGGCAACGCGACCCCCAACGACCGAGCCGAGCGATCCCACCGAGGGTCGTACTGGACGACCGTGTGGTCGACGCGGGACGCGGAGGTGACCGGCTTGCCGGTGGTGTGGAAGCCGGCGCTGGTGAGGGCGGTGTCGGCGCGGCGGCCGAGCCCGTCGGTGCCGGAGCCGTTCTCGACCTGGACGTGGATCGAAGCCGGGGCGACCTCGACGACGGGGACGGCGGACGCGCGGGGGCGGGCCGTGGACAGGGGCTTGTCGTCGCGGAGGGCCTCGAAGACGCGACCGGCCCGCACCGGGTCCCACTTCAGGGTCGAGCCGATGCCCTTCACGGCGTATCCCATCTGCCCGATCGGCACGGTCATGAACTCGGAGGACGACGGGGAGAAGTTCCGCATCGCACGGCCGAGGTCGATCAGCTCGTCGGTGCCGAAACCCCGGTCCGCGCGCACCGACCCGAGGACCGCCCGCGTCACGTCACGGAACCGCAGCGGGTTGAAGAGGATGCCGGAGGACGTCGTCCGGTCGACGAGGGCGGCCAGGAAACGCTGCTGGCGTTTCATCCGGCCGAGGTCGGAGGACGCGTCGGCGTGCCGGGAGCGGACGTACTGGAGGGCCTCGCCGCCGAGGAGGGTGTGGGTGCCGGGGGAGAGATCCAAGCCGGTGTAGGAGTCCCGCAACGGCTCGGACGTGCAGATCTTCACCCCGCCCAGCACATCCACCGTCTTCATGAAGCTCGTGAAGTCGACCTCCATGTAGTGGTCGATCTTCACGCCGGTCATGTACTCGACGGTCCGGACGGTCAGCTGCGGCCCGCCCTCCGCGTACGCCGCGTTGATCCGGATCGGATGCCCCTTGTGGCGCTGCCCGGTGGTGTCGTCGATGTGCGGGGGCGTGTCGGCGTAGCTGTCGCGCGGGAGGCTGACGACGCTGGCGCGGTCCCGGTCCTCGGAGATGTGGACGATCATGATCGTGTCGGTGCAGTGGCAGGGCGCACCGCCCAGCCGGTACTTCCGCCGCTCCTCCTCGCTGATCTTGTCGCGCCCGTCGGTCCCGACGAGCAGCACGTTCATCCCGTGCCCCGCGCGCGGCCGGTTCTTCATGTCCTTGAACGGGTCCACGCGCGCGATGTCCGCCTCCAGCGTGGCCACCATCGAGTGCCCGATCCCGGCGGACGCCAGCACGACGACGGAGAAGGTGGTCGCCAGCCGCAGCGCCCAGCGCGGACGGGTACGACGACGAGGGGGGCGGCGGCGAGGACGGGGGGCTGCGGGCATGTGGGGGACACCTCCGGGCGGCGGCCGTACGTGGGGGAGCCTCAGAGCCTGTGTCCCACCCCCGGCCGGGCGCACGCCGCCTGGCACGCACACTCGCCGCGTTGCCGAACCACCCACGTGGCTCCGCCACGAGGGCGCTCCGGCGCCTTGCGATTGCACGCACCAGACGACGTGCGCTGATCCGACCGGGGATGTGACACAGGCTCTGCGCACCGTAGGCCCATACGATCTTCGGACGGCGGCGGCGCGCATCGCTGTCCCCCGTTCGCGGTAACGTGAGCCCCCTATGAACGCCATGCCCCCCGCTGTGTCCGTGATCATGCCGGTCCTCAACGAGGAGCGGCACCTGCGCGGCGCCGTCGAGGCGATCCTCGCCCAGGCCTACGACGGTGAGATGGAGGTCGTGATCGCCCTCGGCCCCTCCAAGGACCGTACGGACGAGATCGCGGCCCAGCTCGTCGCCGAAGACCCCCGTGTGCACACGGTGCCGAACCCCACCGGCCGCACCCCCGCCGCGCTGAACGCCGCGATCAAGGCGTCCCGGCACCCCGTCGTCGTCCGCGTCGACGGCCACGGCATGCTCTCCCCGAACTACATCGCGACCGCCGTTCGGCTCCTGGAGGAGACCGGGGCGCAGAACGTCGGCGGGATCATGCACGCCGAGGGGGAGAACGACTGGGAGCGGGCCGTCGCGGCGGCCATGACGTCGAAGATCGGTGTCGGCAACGCGGCGTTCCACACGGGCGGTCAGGCGGGGCCGGCGGAGACGGTGTATCTCGGGGTGTTCCGGCGGGAGGCACTGGAGCAACAGGGCGGCTACAACGAGGAGTTCATCCGCGCCCAGGACTGGGAGCTGAACTTCCGCATCCGTGAGGCGGGCGGCCTGATCTGGTTCTCGCCGGAGCTGAAGGTGTCGTACCGGCCCCGCCCTTCGGTGCAGGCGCTGGCCAAGCAGTACAAGGACTACGGCCGTTGGCGGCACGTCGTCGCGCGCTACCACGCCGGTTCCATCAACCTCCGGTACCTGGCGCCCCCGGCGGCCGTCTGCGCGATCGCGCTCGGCGTCGTCCTGGGTGTCCTGGTGACGCCGTTCGCCTTCGTCGTCCCCGGCGGCTACCTCGCGGCGATCGTCGCCGGGTCGCTGCCGGCCGGCAAGGGCCTCGGGCTCAAGGCCCGCGCCCAGATCCCCGTCGCCCTCGCCACCATGCACATGTGCTGGGGGTTCGGCTTCCTGACCAGCCCCAAATCGCTGGCCAGGAAGGTCATCGCGTCCCGCCGTCCGGCGGTCCTCACCAGCTGAACGACGGGTTCACGTGCATGCACTGGCTCGTGTCCGACGCGTTGATCGCCTGAGCCGTGTCCGGCGCCTTGGTGTCGGCCGGCTGCGGCTTCGGCGCCTTGTACGCCGTCCCCGTCCGCCAGTCCGCCCCGACGACCAGCGTCACCCCGGAGACGTCGGTGGACTTCTGGACGGCACTGGCGGGGATGCCCAGCGCCTGCGCGACCCGCAGCGCGTTGCCCTGGAGGTCGGCACTCGGGTAGCGGACGACGGTGGACGCCTCGGACGTCGCGGCGGACGGGTCGGCCACGGCCTGCGTGAACCCCTTCGACGTCAGCGCGTCCGCGACCTCCGAGGCCCGGCCCCGGACGGAGCCCAGCATGTCGGTGCGGGTGCCGTTGTGGACCTGCACGGCGATCCGGCCGACCGGGTCGGAGACGGGGGTGACCGGCGTGGCGCTCGGGCTCGGTGACGCCGTCGCCCTGCCCGTGTCCTTGCCGTCCAGCGCGATGTCCTCGCGGACCATGCGGAACACCTTCTCCGCGTCCTCGGTCGGCTCGACGCGGGCGCCGACGTACCGGTTCGGCATCGTCGTCATCGTGATCCGGTCGGTCGGGACCTTCTGGAGCTCCGTCGCCAGGTCGTACATCTTCGTGATGGTGTCCAGGCCGGTGTCGACGGTGATCGCGCTGGTCGCCGCCTCCGCGAGCTTGCGCAGCTTGTTCGGGCTGGTGAGCTTCGCGCTGGAGCGCAGTTCGCGGACCATCGAGTTCATGTACATGTGCTGCGCCTTGGCCCGGCCGAGGTCACTGCCGTCCTCGAAGCCGTAGCGCGTGCGCAGCCACTGGAGCGCCTGCTCGCCCTTGATCGAGTGCGTGCCCTTCGCCAGTTTCAGGCCGGAGCCCTTGCCGGTGGAGGTGTGCGAGTAGACGTTCGAGTCGACACAGACGGGGACGCCGCCGATGGCGTCCGCCATCGACACGACCCCCGCGAAGTCGATCATCATGAAGTGGTCGATGTGGATGTCGGTGAGCTTCTCCCAGGTGGCCACCGTGCAGCCGGGGCCGCCCCGGCCCAGCGACTCGTTGGTCATCACTCTCGTGCTCGCCGTGTACGTCTTCTTCGTGTCCGGGTCCGAGCACTTCGGGATGTCCAGCAGCGTGTCCCTCGGCATGCTGACGACCGACATGTTGCTCCGGTCCGCCGACACGTGCAGCAGCATCTGGACGTCCGCGAGCGGCGGGCCGCCGAACGTGTCCTTCGCGCCGCCCAGCTTCTGGTTCTCCTCGGTGTCCCGCGCGTCCGACCCGATCAGCAGGATGTTCAACGCGCGTTGCCCCGCCGAGTTCACCTTCGTCGTCGCCGCACGGTCCTTCGCGTCGCCGAGGTTCAGGTCGTCGCTGCGGATGTTGCCGTTGAGGTGCTCGTAGTAGAGGTAGCCGGCGCCGGCGGTCCCGAGTATGACGACGGCCAGCACGCTCGCCGACCAGCGGAGTATTCGGCGGCGGCGGGTGCGGCGGGTGGGGGAGGGGGGTGCGTCGAGGGGAGGTGTCCTGGTCGGGGGTGCCTTGGTGAGGGATGCCTTGGGGGCGGCGGCTTTCGTCTCCGGAGACGCCTCCGACACGGGTGCTTCCTCGGCGGTCGTCTCCTCATCCGTCTTCTCGACGGCCTTCTCCTCGACGGCCTTCCCCTCGGCAGCCTTCTCCTCGGGTGCCGACGTCTCCTCGGACACGGCCCCCTCCCCCTCTACCGCACTGCTCTGCGCCATCCCCTGCCCTCCCCGGCCCGAGACCACCCCGAGCCCGCCCGACCCGGTGCGTCGCCCGCGTCATCTTCTGAGACACACGGGAGCGCCCCCGCGTTGTACAAGACGTCCGACAGCGTCCCGGGTTCCCCCACCCGGCGACACGACGACCCTTTTACTGTTCCCTTACCTGCGGGCGGCCCGGAATGCCCGGCCAAAAGGGGTCAACTCCCCTGCGCCGCACGGTCTTTGGCATCGAGAGCGCGCACTGCGTGTACGTGGAGGCCACCGGACGGGCTCCCCGATGGCCCCCCGCAAGGAACCCCGCGCCGACTACTTGGCGCACTCCACCTTGTCCGCAGTCGACTTGTTCACAGAGTCCGGCACCTTCGCAGGCGTGGTCAGTGAAGCCCCCGCCCCCTTGAAGTCCTTCCCGAGGGTGAGGGTCATGGTCGGCAGTCCCTGGGAGTTGGTGACGCTCTTCCCGGGCTTCAGCGCGGCGCCGGACAACCCCATGATCGCGGCCAACTTCCGTGCCTGGGCGGCCTGTTCGGGCCCGTACTCCAGCGTCGTCCGCGCCAGTGCGGCAGGCGCGTTCCCGGCGTTCTCGGACTTGGTGACGCCCTCGTCGTTCTGGAGCCAGCTCAGCGTCTCCTGGGCGCTGCCGGCGACGGCGCCGCCGTTCATGACCTGGACGCGCACCTCGGAGGCGGTGGACTGGGGGCCCTTGAGTCGGGCGGCGGCCTCCGCGGCGGCGGCCGACTTGGACTCGCGGGCCTGCTGGGCGACTTCGGTGAAGGACACGTCGTCGCGGATCATCTGGAAGACGGTCGGCGCGGTCGACTGGTTGAGGACGACGGTCGCCTTGACCTTCTCGGCGGGGTTGTCGATGACGGGGATCGTCGTGAACGTCAGGTTCTTGATGTTCAGCTTGCCCAGTTCGAGCCCGAGATCCTTCAACTTGCCGATGCTGTCGAGCTCGTCGTCGACGGTGAGCGCCTTCGTCCCCGCCTCGGCCAGCTTTATCATCTTCGTCGGATCGGACAGCGTGTCGTTGGACTTCAGCTTCCGCATGAGCGCGCTGAGGAACTGCTGCTGGATCTGGATCCGGCTGAGATCCCCGCCGAACCCGACGGAGTGCCGCGTCCGCACGAACGCGAGCGCCTGCTCACCCTCGATGTTGTGCGTCCCCTTGGACAGCTTGAGGTGCGAGTCCTTGTCGTTGATGTCCTTGGCGAGACACACCTCGACCCCGCCCACGGCGGACGTCAGCGTCTTGACGGCGTTGAAGTCGGCGACCATGAAGTTGTCCGGCGTGATCCCGGTCAGCTCGGTCACGGTCCGCATGGTGCAGCTCGGCGTCCGGTCCTCCTGCCCGAGGCTCGTGTTGAACCGCTGGCCGGTCGAGCCGGGGACGACCTTGGTGGTGCCGTCCTTCAGCGTCGTCGGGCAGTCGGGGATGTTCACGATGAGGTCGCGGGGGATGGACAGCGCGGTCGCGTTGGTCCGGTCCTTGGAGACGTGCAGCAGGATCGTGGTGTCGGCGTGCCCGACGCTCTCGGCGTCCCCGTACCCCTCGTTCCCGGCGCCGGTCCGCTTGTCGGTGCCGATCAGCAGGAGGTTGATCGCCTTGTCCTTGCTGAACCCGCCGGTGCCGGCGCCGTCGGTGGAGGACGACGAGATGTTGCCGTTGAGGTGCTCGATGTAGAGGTACGCGGCGCCCGCCGTGCCGACCAGCAGGAACGCCATGGTCCCGCCGGTCCACACGAGGATCTTCTTCCCCTTGGACTTCTTCTTGACGGGCTTGCGGCCACGCCGTCCGGGCAGCGGCTCCTCGACGGGGGCACCGCCCTTGCGCCGCCGGGGTCCCGGCACGTCCCGTCCGGGTCCGCCGGGCAGCGC
>NZ_JBTYMC010000122.1:0-18319 GCF_054880855.1 Streptomyces sp. S6
CCGCGCGCACCCCCGCCCGCCCCGCCGACGCGGACGCCGTGCGGGACGCGCTGGACGAGTTCGAGGAGGCGGTGGCCAGGGCGAACGCCGACACGGCGGAGCAGCCGCTGGCCCCCTTCACCACCGAGTCGGACTCCGGGGACAATGTCCCGGAGCCGGCCCGGAACCGGGACGCGCTGCCGCACGACACCGTGCGAAGCGACCGGCCCCCCACCGATGACCGGAACCCCACGCACCACCAGAACCACCTTCCGGAAGGAGCCGAGCAGTGAGCACGTCGACAGGTGACACCCCCGCGGGTGAGGCCAAGCCGACCGATCTGCGGGCCGCCGCAGCCGATTTCACCTGGCTGCTCAACCGTTTCGCCACCGAGACCGCGGGCGTCGTCGACGCCATCGCCGTGTCCTCGGACGGACTGCTGATAGCCGTCTCGGAGCTGCGTGAGCACGCGGACTCCGAGCGGCTCGCGGCGATCGTGTCCGGCATCACCTCGCTGGCCGCCGGAGCCTCCGGCAACTACGGCCTGGGCGGGCTGAACAAGGTCATCATCGACCTGGAGGGCGGCCATGTCCTGGTCTCCTCGATCGGCAGCGGCGCCGTCCTCGGCGTCGTCACCGACAAGGAGGCGAAGCTCGGCAACATCGCCTACGAGATGACGGTGTTCGCCAACCGGGCCGGTACCGCGCTCAGCCCGCAGCTGGTGCTGGAGCTGAAGAACAGCGTCGGCGCGGCCAAGCAGGCCCAGCAGGACCGCCACCGTCACTCCAGCAGACTGCGCTGACCGGCCGACGAGACGAACGCGGCAGAGAAGAGCAGGCGAAGATGGCGGACGGGGGCACCCCGCAGGGCGCCGGAGCGGACGGCGCACCGGCGCGTCCGCCCTCCGCCGTGCGTCCTTTCCTGGTCACCGCGGGCCGGGTGGCCGGCGGCTCGGCGGCCTCCGGGCGGCCGATGCCGGTCGAGACGCAGGTGGTGGCCACGGCGGGCGGGCTCGACGTGCTGGAGAAGCTCTCCTTCGAACGGCACGACATCGTCGCCGCGTGCCGCCGTCCGCAGTCGATCGCGGAGATCGCCGCGCGGCTGCGGCTGCATCTGAACGTCGTACGGGTGCTCGCCGAGGATCTGCGCGCGGCCGGGCATCTGACGGTGCACGTGCCCGACTCCGGCGCCATCCACGATCCTTCCGTCCTGCGCAGGGTTATCGATGGCCTGCGGGCCATCCCCGACTCCCGGGGGGTACTCCGTGACTCCGACTGAACCGTTCACCGGCGCCGCGGGCGCGGTGGCCGAACGGCCGCCGCTGCCGGTGAAGCTGGTGATCGCGGGCGGCTTCGGGGTGGGCAAGACCACCGCCGTCGGCTCGATCTCCGAGATCGAGCCGCTCACCACCGAGGCGGCCATCACCGAAGTGGCGGCGGGTGTCGACGACTTGTCGCACACGCCGCGCAAAACCACGACCACGGTCGCGATGGACTTCGGCTGCATCACCATCGACCCGACGCTGAAGCTGTACCTGTTCGGCACCCCCGGCCAGGAGCGCTTCGGCTTCATGTGGGACGACATCGTCGAGGGAGCCGTCGGCGGTCTCGTGATCGTCGACACCCGTCGGCTCGACGACTGCTACGCCGCCGTCGACTACTTCGAGCACCGCCGTATCCCCTTCGCGGTCGCCATCAACGCCTTCGACGGCAAGGTCGAGCACACCCTCGACGAGGTCCGCTGGGCCCTCGACGTCACGGACGGCGTCCCGCTGCTGGTGTTCGACGCCCGTGAACGGGGTTCGGTGCGGGACGCGTTGCTGGTGGTCCTGGAGCAGGCGCTGGCCCGCACGGGCGGCTGAGGGAATAGCCGGTCGGACCACGGAGGTTGGCCCGGTCATGAGCAACGACGCCCGCACGATCGGCAACCCGCCCGCCCTGCACGACCCGACCCCGTTCGGCTACGCCCACACCGTCTCGGCCCCCGGCGAACTCGTCTTCGTCGCGGGCCAGTACGCCTCCGACGAGCACGGCTCACCGGTCCCCGGCGACTTCGCCGCCCAGGTGGAGCTGGCCTTCGACCGGCTCCGTACGGCGCTGGAGGCGGTGGGCCTCGGGTACGAACACGTCGTCCGGCTCGGCACGTTCGTCGTGGACCACGACCTGGCCAAGCTGGAGGCGCTCGGCAAGGTCCTGCACGCCCGCTTCGGCGACCGGCTCCCCGCGCAGACCCTGAGCGGGGTCGCCTCGCTCGCGCTGCCGGGGATGCTGTTCGAGGTCGACGCGATCGCGGTACGGCCGGTCTAGGACACGGGAACGGGGGCGGTGCCGTTCGGCACCGCCCCCGAAGAAGATTGCTACGCGCTCCTGCGCACCCCCGGCGACACGGCCAGCCGCGCCACCCCCCAGAACAGCCCCAGCGTGCCGAGAGCCATCACGGCGACGAGGGTCGCACCCCCGACGACCTTCTCGTAGTCGTGCTGGTAGAGCCCGTCGATGATGAACCGGCCGAGCCCGCCGAGGCCGACGTACGCGGCGATGGTGGCGGTGGAGACGATCTGGATGGCCGCCGACCGCACCCCGCTGAGGATCAGCCCGAGGGCGACGGGGAGTTCGACGCGGAACAGGATTTCCACCTCGCGCATCCCCATCCCCCGGGCGGCGTCCACGGGCGCCGGGTCGACCGTGCGCATCGCCTCGTACGTGGTGACGAGGATCGGCGGGACGGCGAGGACGACGAGGGGGATCATCACCGGCAGCATGCCGAACCCGATGATCATCGTGGTGAGGACCAGGAGCCCGAACGTCGGCAGCGCGCGGGCGGCCGTCGCGACGAACGCGAGGGCGTTGCCGCCGCGCCCGTAGTGCCCGGTGACCAGCCCGATCGGCAGCCCGACGAGGACGGCGAGTCCGAGCGCCTCCAGCGAGTACTGGACGTGTTCCCACAGCCGCGTCGGGATCCCCGCGTAGCCGCTCCAGTTGGCGTCGTTGTCGAAGAACGCGCTGATGTAGTGCAGGACGTTCACGAGGCGGCGTCCTCCAGTGCGGCGGGTGCCGCCTCGGTCCTGGGCCGGCGGGCGCCCGCGCGGGGCATCCACGGCGTGAGAAGCGTCCGCAGGCCGACGAGCAGGGCGTCGACGATGACGGCGAGGGCCGCCGACGTCAGCACCGAGTTCCAGGCCAGCTCGGGCCGGTTGTAGATGTTCGCGTCGTGCAGCAGGTTGCCCAGCGCGCCCTGGTTGCCGATCAGCGTGCCGACGCTGACCAGCGAGATGCTGGACGCGACGGCGACCCTGAGCCCGGCGATGATCGCGGGCACGGCGATCGGCAACTGCACCTGGACGTAACGGCGTACGGGGCCGAAGCCCATCGCGGTCGCGGCGGCCAGCGTCTCCTGCGGCACGGACCGCACGGCGTCGACGATCGCCGGGACCAGCACGACGAGGCTGTAGACCGTGAGCGGGATCATCACGGTCAGCTCGGTCATGCCGGTGTAGTCGATGAGGACGACGAAGAAGGCGAGCGACGGGATCGCGTACAGCACGGTCGTCACCCAGAGCACCGGCGGGTAGAGCCACTTGAGGCGGACGCAGAGCTGTCCGAGCGGCAGGGCGATGACGAGCCCGGCCAGCACCGGGAGCAGCGCCTCGCGCAGGTGGAGGCCGATGAGGCCGGCCCAGCTGTGCTGGAGGTCGCTGGGGATCTGGAAGAAGCCGTCGAAGTAGCTCACCGCAGGACCTTCGGCTCACCCGGGGCGGAACTCTCCTCGTGCGCCCCGCGGATGGCGTCGCCGATGGCCTGCTGTGACACGACTCCGGCGACCCGGCCTTCCGCGTCCACCCCGACCGCCCAGCCCGTCGGCGAGAGCACGGCGCAGTCCAGGGCGGCCCGCAGCGAGTCGCGTCCGGCGGTGAACGGGCGTCCGCAGGACACGAGTTGTGCCGGGTCGATCTCCCCGGCGGTCAGCCTGCCGGGTTCGCCCCAGCCGAGCGGCCTGCCGTCGAGGTCGGTCACCAGGAGGAACGGGCCGCCCGCCGCCGCGAGTTGCTCGGCGCTGGAGTCGACCGCGACGACCTGCCGGGTGAGCAGCTCCAGCCCCTCGGAGGGGAAGAACGACAGCCGCCGGATGCCCCGGTCGGCGCCGAGGAAGTCCTCGACGAACGCGTCGGCGGGCGAGGAGAGCAGTTCGGCGGGCGGCGCGAACTGGGCGAGCTTGCCGCCGGTCCGCAGTACGGCGACCATCGTGCCGAGCTTCACGGCCTCGTCGATGTCGTGCGTGACGAAGACGATCGTCTTGCCCAACTCGCCCTGGATGCGCAGGAGTTCGTCCTGGAGGCCCTTGCGGACAACGGGGTCGACGGCGGAGAACGGCTCGTCCATCAGCAGGATGGGCGGGTCGGCGGCGAGGGCGCGGGCCACGCCGACGCGCTGTTGCTGGCCGCCGGAGAGCTGGTAGGGGTAGCGCTTCGCGAGCGCGGCGTCGAGGCCGACGCGGCCCATCAACTCGCGTGCGCGTGCCCGGGATTCGGTCTTGCCGACGCCCAACAGGCGGGGCACGGTCGCGATGTTGTCCAGGATCGTCCGGTGCTGGAAGAGTCCGGCGTTCTGGATGACGTAACCCATGCCCCGGCGCAGGGTGTTGACGGGCTGCTTACGGGTGTCGACGCCGTCGATGGAGATCGTGCCCTCGCTGGGCTCGACCATCCGGTTGACCATCCGCAGCGTGGTGGTCTTGCCGCAGCCCGAGGGGCCGACCAGGACGGTGATGGCGCGGTCCGGTATCTCCAGGGAGAGCCGGTCGACGGCGGTCGTGCCGTCCGGGTACCGCTTGGTGACTGAATCTATCCGTATCAAAACGCCGAACACCCTTCGGGTCTGGCTGTATCCGCCCGCTGTCGACCGTGACTAGGGCCGTTGCGGGGAGAGTGTAGACCGCCTGTGTTGCGTCTCTTCAACGGGTGCACAGTCTGAATTTCGCCATACGGGACGGCCTAGGCGGCCGTACTGGGAAACCCTGGCGTCCGCAGCACTTCCCCGCCCGGCAGCACCGCGAACACTTCACAACCCTCCCGGGAAGCCGCCCACTCGACACCCTCCCGCCCCATCGCGAACGCGGCCGTGGCCACCGTGTCGGCCAGCGTCAGCGACTTCGCGACGATCGTCAGGCTGTCGAGGCCGGTCGCCGCGAGGCCGGTGCGTCCGTCGATGATGTGGTCGCCGCGCTCGTACCGGGCGGACGTCGCGACGCCGCCGTCGGTCAACTCCAGTACGGCGCACACCTGATCGGCGAACTCCGGATGCCGCACCCCCACGCGCCAGGGCCCGCCGGCGACGACGACGTCGCCCCCGGCGTTGAGGCAGAACCTCCGCACCCCGGCGCCGGTCAGCAGGTCGGCCGCGCGCTGCACGGACCACCCCTTCACGACCGCACAGGGGTCGAAGTCCCGGCCGGGGAGCCGGACGTCGAACGCCCCGCCCGTCGCGACCCGGTACTCCTCGCACAGGCCGAGCACCTCGACGAGGCCGGCGCTCAGCGCGTCGTCCGGCAGCTCGCCCCGGCCGTACCGGGACACCTCGCTGTCGGGCTTGTACGGGCTGAACCGCTCATCGACCTCGCGCAGCCAGTCGAAGACGGCGTCCCCGAGCCCCTCGGGGACGGTGTCGTCGTCGATCCGCAGCGAGATCGGAAACCCCATGACGTGCTCGACCCGGTGCATGGCTCAGCCCTTCGCGTCAAGCGCGGCCTGGAGGGACTCCTTGTAGCCGCCGCTGGTGATGGTCGCTCCGGACACCGTATCGATCTCCGCGCTCTGCTCCCGCAGCGTCTCCGCGACCAACTTCGGCACGGCGTTCTTCGTCTGCGGGAAGTCCGGCGCCTTCAACATCCGCACGGCCGTGATCTCGTCGCCCTGGAAGGTGACCTCGACCTGCACGTCCCCCTTCTCGGTCTCGACGACCGAACCGGCGACGACCTGGGAACCCGCAGCAGCCGGAGAAGCAGCCGCATCCAGCGCCGCCTGCAACGACTTCTTGTAGCCGCCGCTGGTGATGGTCGCTCCGGACACCGTATCGATCTCCGCGCTCTGCTCCCGCAGCGTCTCCGCGACCAACTTCGGCACGGCGTTCTTCGTCTGCGGGAAGTCCGGCGCCTTCAACATCCGCACAGCGGTGATCTCGTCACCCTCGAAAGTGACCTCGACCTGCACGTCCCCCTTCTCCGTGCCGACGACCGAACCGGCGACGACCTGGGAACCCGCGGCGGAGGCGGCCGGCGAGGGAGAGGCGTCACCCTTCTTACCGGCAGCCGCAGCCGCATCCAGCGCCGCCTGCAACGACTTCTTGTAGCCGTTGCTGGTCAGCGTCGCTCCGGACACCGTGTCGATCTGCGCGCTCTGCGCCTTCAGGGTCGACGCGACCAGCTTCGGCACGGCGGCGGTCGTCTGCGGGTGATCGGGCTGCTTCAGCATCTTGACGGCGGTGATCCTGCCGCCCACGTACGTGATCTGTACCTGGACGTCGCCCTTCTCGGTGCTGACGGTCGTACCGGAGAACACGGTCCCCGCGACACTCGGCGCGGGCGCCTGGGAACTGCTGTCGGCCGAGGACGGGGTGCCGGCCTCGTACCGGAAGACGGGGATCAGCCCGGCGACGGACAGGACAAGAACGGGTATCGCTCGTTTCACGGTGTTTCTCTCATCCCGCCAGGCTGAAGCGTTCGAAGTGGATCTGCGGCTTGGGCACGTCCAGCTCGCGCAGGCTGCCCAGGACCGCGTTCATCATCGGCGGCGGCCCGCACAGGAAGACGTCGCGGTCCGCGATGTCCGGGACCAGCGCGGCGAGTTCACGCGGCGCGAGCCGGTCGGGGACGGGCGGCCCGGTGACGAGGTGCAGCTCGGCGCCCTTGGCGTGGGCGAGGGCGCGCAGCTCGTCGTAGAGGACGGCGTCGCGCTCGTTGCCGACGCGGTAGACGACGATCGCGTGCCCGGTGAGGTCCTCCATGAGGGCGCGGATCGGGGTGACGCCGACGCCGCCGGCGATGAGGAGCGCGTCGGTGCGGACGCGGTGCAGCGCGGTGAACGCGCCGTACGGGCCCTCGGCGAAGACGCGGGTGCCGGGCTTGATGTGCCGCAGGCCGGCCGAGCCGTCACCGGCCGCCTTGGCGGTGAGGCGCAGCCGCAGGCCGTCGGGGGCGGCGGAGAGCGAGAAGGGGTTGGCCTGCCACCAGCGGTCACGGGTCAGGAAGCGCCACAGGAAGAACTGGCCGGCCTGCGCGGGCATCTTGTCGAGGTCGCGGCCGGTGATGTGCACGGACACGACGTTGTCCGACTCGGGGACGACCTCCGAGACGCGCAGCTGGTGCCGCCAGTTCCGCCACAGCGGCAGGATCGCGCGGCCCAGGGCGACGGAGCCGAGCGCGACGGCCCACAGCGTGTACCAGTAGGCGGTCGCGGCGGGCGACGCGGTGAACGTCGTCCCGACGGCGACCTGGTGCGTGAAGGCGAGGACGACGGCGACGTACGTGTAGAGGTGGATGAAGTGCCACGTCTCGTACGCGAGGCGGCGCCGGGCCCAGCGCGCGGAGGCGCCGCCGATGACGAGGATCAGGAACCAGGCGACGACGGCCCGCAGGATCCCCTCGGTGTTCTCGGCGAGGTTCCACACCTGGTTGACGGGGTCGTTCGTGCCGGCCAGCTCGGCGTAGCCGAACGCGATGAACACGACGTGCCCGACGAGCGTCCACAGCAGGCCGAAGCCGGTCCAGCGGTGCCAGTTGGTGAGCCGGTCCATGCCGATGCGGCGGTCCAGCCAGGGCAGCCGGGCGACCAGCAGCAGCTGGAACGCCATGAACAGGGACGCGTACAGGCCGGTGAAGCGGCCCAGCACGATCAGCGTGTTCTGCGCGAAGCCGGCGCTCGCCGCGAAATAGGTGACGGCGGCGGCGTTCGCGGCCAGTACGGCGTACAGGCCGGTCCGTGCCACCACCTTCGGACGGATACCCGTGGCGGCGGGTGTGGGGGGAGACTGCTGGACGGTCGTCACGGGCCGAAACTCCTCGCTCGGATGCTCAGGACACGAGCTTCGCGGGTGGGAGCTGTCGATATCCTGTCGTAAGACTTTCAAGTGATTATCGATCCGGGGAGAGCGCCCTCCGAGGCTCGGGCTCCGCCGGTCGCGTGACGCACTATGAACGGGTGGAAAAAGACCAGGTGCAGAAAGTACGCCTGCTCGTCGTGGACGACGACCCGCCGATCGCCGACCTCGTGGCGACGGTCGCCCGCTACGAGGGCTGGGACGCGGTCACCGCGAACTGCGGTGAGGACGCGCTGCGGCTCGCCGCCGAGTTCCAGCCGGACATCGTGGTGCTCGACCTGATGCTGCCCGACGTGGACGGCTTCGGGGTCCTCGACCGTCTGCGCCGGGCCGGGACGATGGTGCCGGTGGTGTTCCTCACGGCTCGCGACGGCGTCGCGGACCGGGTCGCGGGCCTGACTCGCGGCGGTGACGACTACCTGGTGAAACCGTTTGCCGTCGAGGAGCTGATGGCCCGCCTGCGGACGGTCCTGCGCCGCTCGGCCGGCCCTTCCTTCACCCGCTCGGTCCTCCAGGTCGCCGACCTGACGATGGACGAGGACACCCGCGAGGTCCGCCGCGCGGGCGCCCTGCTGACGCTGACGCCGACCGAGTACGAGGTGCTGCGCTACCTGATGCGCCGCTCCCCCACGGTCCTCACCAAGGCGCAGATCCTCGACCACGTCTGGGAGTACGGCTTCGGCGGCCGGTCCAACGTCGTCGAGCTGGTCGTCAGCCGGCTGCGCCGCAAGCTCGACGCGACGGGCGAACCGCTGATCCACACCGTGCGCGGCTTCGGGTACGTGGTGCGCCGGCAGGCCGCCGAGTGATCGCGCGGCTGCGGGGGTGGTACCGCCGGATGCGGCTCGGCACCCGCCTCGCGCTCGGGCTCGGCGCGCTGGCACTGGTGGTGTTCGCCGTCGTCGGCGCCAGCCTGACGACGTACATGCGCGACTACATGCGCACCCAGCTCGACACCCAGCTCGCCCAGGCCCAGATCGCCCAGTCCAAGTCGATCGTCGACTCCGGCAAGCTGGCGGGCAAGAAGTACTGGAGCTGGTACTACGCCCTCTACGACGTGGAGAAGGACGGCAAGGCCTGGCTGCGCACCCCGGAGGACCCGACCGACCTGCCGCCGGACGTGAGCGCCTTCACTGCCGTGGCGAAGCAGCAGGCCGGCGCGGCGACGGAGGTGCTGCGCACCACCCACATCGCGGACGAGGGCGACTACCGGGTGCGCGCCTGCGAGGTGGAGCCGGGGGTGGTGCTGGTGAGCGCCGCCCCGCTGGACGACGTCGACAGCACCGTGCAGCGGCTGATCGTCCTCCAGGTCGTCGCCTTCGGGCTCGCCCTGCTGGCGCTCGTGGTGATAGGCCGGCGTCTGCTGCGGCGCGGGCTCAACCCGCTCAGCGACATGGCGCACACCGCGCACGGCATCGCCTCCCACGACCTCACGGACTCCGCCGCGCGGCTGTCGCTCCGCGCCGACCAGCGGGGCGGCGGGCCCGAGGTGGAGGAGCTGCGGACCGCCTTCAACACCATGCTGGAGCACATCGACGACTCCCTCGCGGTGCGCGCGGAGGCGGAGCAGCGGCTGCGCCGGTTCGTCGCGGACGCCTCGCACGAACTCCGGACCCCCCTGATGTCCGTGCGCGGGTACGCCGACCTGTTCCAGTACGCCGCCGCGAACGCCCCCGAGGAACGGGAGAGACACCTCGCCCGGCTGCGGGCCGAGGCCGCGCGGATGGGGTTCCTCCTCGACGACCTCCTCCTCCTCGCCCGCCTCGACGCCGCCGAGGTGGAGGCGCCGCTGCGGATGGCCGAGACGGACCTCGTGGACCTCGTCGCGCAGGCCGCCGACGCGTTCCGGGTGAGCCACAAGGACCACCCGCTGACGGTGCTCCCCGGCCCCGCGGAACTGAAGATCCGCCTCGACCCCCAGCGCGTCCGCCAGGTCCTGGACAACCTCCTCACGAACGCCTCCGTCCACACCCCGGCAGGCACACCCGTCTCCGTCTCGGTATCCGCCGACGACGGCACGGCGTACGTCCGCGTCACCGACAAGGGCCCCGGCATCCCCACCGCCGACCGCGACCGCGTCTTCGACCGCTTCTACCGCGTCGACAAGGCCCGCAGCCGCGACCGGGGCGGCAGCGGACTCGGCCTGTCGGTGGCACGCTCACTGGTCCGGGCCCACGGGGGGACGATCCGACTGGCGGACGACGCGGAGGGACGAACGGTGTTCGTGGTGGAACTGCCGGTGGACGGGGCGGCGTAGGCACGGGGGTCGAGACACGGCTGTCCAGCACGGGGGCGACCTACACGAGTCGGGACGCGGATGCCGACGGGGACGGTTGTCCCGGCACGGGGTTTCAGGCACAGGCCGTCCCGGCACGGGATGTCGAGGCGCAGCCGTCCCGGCACAGGCGTCCCAGCGCAGGGTGTCGAAGCGCAGGCCGCCCGGCGCAGCCGGCCGTGTGTGGTCGGCTACCTGAGCGCCTCCAGTTCTCGTCGTACCGCCTCCTCACCCACCCCCTCCGCCCTGTTGTCGAACTCCAGCCGCCGCGCTCCCTCCCAACGGCAGGGGTTTGTCTCGGAGTTGGTCCAGAACGTGGTCCAGTCGGCCAGCTTGGAGGCGTCGCGGGGCAGGCCCCGGGCACGGATGCGTGCCTGGGCCGTCGCCGAGTCCACGCGGACCTGGACGACGACGGGTTCGACGCCGTCGGGCCAGCCGTGCCGTGCGGGGGTGTCGGTGAGGTACCGGACGTCGGCGAAGTGGCTGCCGAAGGGGGCGTCCAGGACGACGTCGCGGCCTGCCGCGAGGTTGTCCCGTGCCAGGTCGAGCAGTGTCAGGTACTCCAACTCCCGTACGGCGGACAGGTAGTAGGCGTTGCCGTCCCGGTCGTCGGGGTCCGTGCCGGCCGCTTTCAGCAGGGCCTCCGTCAGCCGTGTGCAGGCCGTGTCCTTGTCGAGGTGGGCCGCTCCGGTGAGCCGTGCGAGGAGGCGGGCGACGGTGGACTTGCCGGACCCGGCGGGGCCGATGACGAAGTAGGCCCTCATGCCCGGGTGTCCCTCACGAAGAACAGGTACGACGCCCCGCCGACCAGCAGCAGCGCCCCGCCGACCACGAACACCAGGCTGTAGCTGTTGCCGGTCGCGTCCAGGATCGCGCCGGTGACGATGGGTGCCAGCGCCGCCCCGAGGAACCCCCCGAAGTTCTGGACGGCCCCCAGCGAGGCGACCTGGTGGGGCTCGGCGAGGTCGGAGGCCAGCGTCCACAGGCACCCCATCGGCACCTGCGCCGCGAAGTACCCCAGCGACAGCAGAGCCACGGCGAGGGGCGTGCTCTCGACGTACGCCACCGGCAGGACGGACAGGGCGGCGAGGACGGCCCCGCCGACGATCGGCACCTTGCGCGCCGTCACCGTCGGCATCCCCCGCCGGATCAGCCGCCCCGACAGCAGGCCGCCGCACAGCACCCCGGCGATCCCGCACAGGTACGGCAGCGACGCGAGCCACCCGGTCTCGGCGAGGCTGAACCCCCGTGAGGTCTCCAGATAGCTGGGCAGCCACGTCAGGTACACCCACACCGTGTAGAAGATCCCGAACGCCCCCAGAATCATGAACCAAGTGTTCCGCTGCCCGAACAACGCCCCCCAACCGGCCTTCTCCGTCGGCCCCTTGACGGCCTCGGCGATCTCCTCGCCCCGGATCAGCGCCTGTTCCCGCAGCGACGGATCCCGGTACACCCGCAGCCACACGAGCATCACGGCGATCCCGAGCACCCCCACCGTGAGAAACATCCCCCGCCACCCGAACGCGATCAGCAACGACGTCAGCAACGGCGGCGCAACCGCGTTCGCTATCTGCGACCCGGTGTTGACGACCGAGATCGGCAACGCCCGCTCCTCCTTGCCGAACCACGTCTCGTTCACCTTCAGACTCGCGGTGAAGAAGGGAGATTCGGCGACCCCGAGCGCGACCCGGGCCGCGTACAGCAGCCCGAAACTACTGGCGGCGGCGGTCACCATGGTCATGAGCGACCACAGCCCCGCCGCCCACGCGTACATCCTCTTCGGCCCGAACCGGTCCACGAGATACCCGGCGGGCAGATTGGCGATGGCGTACGGCCAGGAGAACGCGGCCAGCAACAGCCCCATCTCGGTGGCGCTCAGCCCGAACTCCCCGGCGATGGTCGTGTTGGCGACGCTGAGGGTGGCCCGGTCGAGGTAGTTGACGACACCCCCGACGACGAGGAGCGCGACGAAGGCCCAGCGGATCCGGAGGCGGGTGGAGGACTTGACGGACAGGGGAACGAGCGAGCCTTGAACCACGGGAACAACTCCTCGGGGATGAAAGGAGAAGAGGGGAACCGGAGTCTTTTCAGGGGCGCGGGGCCGCATCGATTCGCAGCAGACGGCGTACTACCTCCGAGCCCCCTCGATCTCCCGCAGAATCACCGAAGCCGCGTCGGTGACCCGCCGATAGTCCCCGTCCCCCCTTGCCGCCTTGGTCACGAAACTCCCCACCCCCACCGCCACCGCCCCCGCGTCGAACCACTCCTTCACGTTCTCCGGCGTCACCCCGCCCGCCGGCATGATCGGCGCCTGCGGCAACGGCGCCCGGACGGTCCGCACATAGGCGGGCCCCCCGGAGAACTCGGCGGGGAACAGCTTCACGATGTCGGCGCCCGCCTCCATCGTCCGGACGATCTCCGTGGGCGTGAACGCCCCGCTGACGGTGACGGCCTGATACCGGTTGGCGGCGGCGATCATCGAGGGCTCCAGGTTGGGGCTGACGAGCAGTCGCGCACCCGCCCGCACACAGGCGACGGCCGACTCCGCGTCCAGCACGGTCCCGGCCCCCACCAGCACGTCGTCCCCGTACCGCGAGGCCAGCGTGGAGATGACATCCAGCGCCCCCGGCACGGACAGGGTGATCTCCAGCGCCCGGAACCCCCCTTCGATCGCCGCCTCGGAGACGGCGAGGGCCTCCTCCGCGCTGTCGAGGCGGACGATCAGCAGCGCACCGGTGCGGGTGATCGACTCCAGAGCCGCAAACTTCGTTACCATGGCAGCACACGCTAGAACATGGATTCACACGGTGTCACGAGCCGGGACACCGGAAATTTCCCGGATAGGCTGAACGCCGCGCAGCGGAGCCGTATCGAGGAGACCCAGTGAGCCCAGCGGGCAAGGCCCCCCTGATCCCCGAACAGCGCCACCAGGAACTGCTGCGGCTGCTGCGCGCGACCGGCGTGCTGAGCATCCGGGACCTCACGTCGGCGCTGGACGTCTCGCACATGACGGTCCGCCGGGACATCGCCGCGCTGGAGCGGACGGGCCTGGTGGTCTCGGTGCAGGGCGGCGTCCGCCTCGCCGAGCGCGCGGGCCACGCCCCGCCGAGGGAGCGGACGACGCGTGCTGGCCTGGAGATCCCCCGCAAGGAGGCCATAGCGGAGCGGGCGGCGGCCCTGGTGGCGGACGGCATGGTCGTCTACCTGGACGCGGGGACGACGTGCCAGTCGGTCGTCCCGTTCCTCTCCCTCCGGGCCGGCCTCACGGTCGTCACGAACGACCTGCACGCCGCGCTCGCCCTCTTCGCCCTCCCGTCCGTCCACATCGTGCACACCGGCGGCGAGGTGGACCCGGCGAGCGCGGCCGGGGGCGGTCCGCTGGCCGTGCGGACGATCGAGGGGATCAACATCGACCTGTGCCTCCTCGGCGCGGGCGCCTGGGACCTGGCGCACGGCGTGACCAGCCACTCCACGGACAAGGTGCTGCTGAAGCAGGCGGTGATGCGGGCCTCGGGCGCGGTGGCGCTGCTCGCGGACAGCACGAAGTGGGGCTCCACCGAGCGGTTCACGGTGACCTCTCTCGACCGGCTCGACACCGTCGTCACGGACGGCGGTCTCCCGGACGAGGTGGCGGCGCGGATCGAGGAGGAGGGTCCTGAGGTGCTGCGGGCGGGTTGAACCGAGTCACCGCGCGGAACGTATGAGGGTGCGACAGGCCCGCCGGACCGGGATGAGCGGCGGTCACCCTGGGCAGAACTCAACCACCGACCCGACGACCGCACTCCCGCCCCTCCCCGAGTCGCCCCTCCGCCCACACCTCGTAGGCTTCCGGACACCGCACCGTCACACCGGAGGGGAACCGTTCCTTCATCCCCTCCCCACCGGTAGCCGGTCCGGGGGCGCGCGAGATCCTCGCACGCCCCACCGCTCACCCCGGACCAGGCACCGCCCGCACCTCGCCCCCTGCCGCGCGCCCCACGCGGAAGGGGGCGACGCGAAAGGACGAAGCGCCCCGTGACCGTGCTGCCGACCACGAAGACGCTGTACGACGAGACAGCCCCGCTCCCGACGACCCCGGCGGCCGGCCGGAGACCCGCCGTGAGCCGCCATGTCCGCCGGGCGATCAGCCTGCTGCCCCTGCTGTTCCTGATCGTCTGGGCGGCGCTGGACTGGCCGACCGTCCTCGACGGCATGAGCCGGCTGACCGACGCGGACCCCTGGTGGCTGCTGGTCGGCGCCGGTTTCACGTTCCTCGGCTGCGTGGCGGCGGCGTTCATCCGCCAGGGCGCGCTGATGGACCGCCTCCCGCCGGGCCCCCTGCTGGCCTCGCAGTTCGCGGCGGGCGCCGCCAACCACGTCCTGCCGGCGAGTCTCGGCGCGCACGCGGTGACCCTGCGGTTCCTCCAGCGCCAGAACGTGCCGCTCCCCCGGGCGACCGCCTCCCTGGCGCTCTACTCGCTGGCCCGCGCGGTCGCGAAGACCCCGGTCGTCCTCGCCTTCGTCATCGCGGCCCCGGACGCCGTCCGCCCCGAGGCGCTGCTGCCCAACGGGCGGGCCCTGATGATGGCGGTCACCGGCGTCCTCCTCGTCCCGGCGGCGGGCGCTCTCCTGCTGGCGACGTTCCGCCCGCTGCGCCGCCCCACGGTGGAGTTCGTCCGCACGGCGCTGACCGGCGTCAAGGCCATCCACTCCCGCCCGACGCGCTTCCTGTCCCTGTGGGGCGGCGCGATGGCGGCCCCGCTGATCCAGGCGGCGATCGTCGCGTCGGTCGGCACCGCCCTGGACCTCCCCCTGTCCTGGCTCCAACTGGCCTTCGCCTATCTGGCCGCGTCCACCGCCGCCGGCGCCGTCCCCGCGCCCGGCGGCATCGGCCCCCTCGACGCGGCCCTCATCCTCACCCTCGCCGGCTACGGCACCCCCCTCTCCCTCGCCACCGCCACCGTCCTCGGCTACCGCGTCCTCACCGTCTGGGTGCCGCTGCTGCCGGGGATGCTGGTGATGTCGGCGATGGTCCAGCGCGAACTGCTGTAGCCCCTGCAAGGTTTCCGCAAGGCCCCCGCAAGGTTTCCGTCGGTCCGCTCGGGCACCACCCCCTCACCGAGCACCTTCATGACGGGTACGAACACGGGGGTACCACATGAACCGGAGCACGTCACCGAAACCCGCGGAAACCGCTTCCCGCACCGGCGCCTCGCAGTGGCTCACCCTGCCGCACTGCAAGCGTGTCCTGGTCGTCGTCCACACGGAGGTCTACGGCAAACGACTGCTCGACGTCCTTCCCCTGCTGGAGTCCGACCTGCGCGTCCAGGTCGAGTTCACCATCGCTCCCCACGCCTTCAACCCCGGCGCGGCACGCTCCCTGCCGACCCTGCACGGCGGACTGATCCCCTGGGAGACGGCGGTGCGCAGCCGCTTCGACCTGGTGATCGCCGCCGGTTCGCAGGGGTTGCACCTGCTGAACGGGCCGCTGCTGCGGCTGCCGCACGGGGCGGGGCACATCAAGCTGACCCTGCCCGACGACAACCGGCACCCCGGCACGCCCCGGACCGTGGAGGGGCTGGGCCGACGGTACCTGGTGCGCGACGGGCAGCTGATCCCGGCGGCACTGGCCCTCGCCCACCACGACGACCTGGGTGCGCTGCGCCGACACTGCCCGGAGGCGCTGCCGGTCGCCGAGGTGGTCGGTGACTCGTCGTACGACCTGCTGAAGGCGGGCCTGCGCAGGCGCACCCGGATCCGGGCCGCGCTGGGGCTGCGCCGAGGGCAGAAGCTGGTGGTGGTCTCCTCCACCTGGGGGTCGGGCTCCAACTTCAACCGGCTGGACGCCTTGCTGCCCCGGCTGCTGGCCGAACTCGATCCGGCGGTGTTCAGGACCGCCGTGCTCGTCCACCCCAACGTCTGGTCCGGGCACGGTGACTGGCAGGTCCGGTCGTGGCTCTCGACAGCCCGTCGGCACGGCATCGCGGTCGTCCCACCGCAGGCCGACTGGCGTACGCCGGTCATCGCCGCCGACTGGCTGATCGGGGACCACGGCTCGGTGACGCTGTACGCCACCCTCGCCCGTGTGCCCATCCTGCTGGCCCGGTTCCCGTCCGACGACGTCAACCCCGACTCGCCCAGCGCCGAACTCGCGCGCGTCGCACCGGCGTTGTCGGCCGGACACCGCCTGCCGGAACAACTCGCCTATGCACGTGCCACGTACCCGGCGGACGACTACGCCCGAATCGCCCGCCAACTCTCCTCAGAACCGGGCCGGTTCGGCCGCAACCTGCGCAAACTGATGTACCGGCTGCTGGAGTTGGGGGAACCGGCGCATCCGCCGACCCTGCCACCCCTCCCGCTGCCCACCCCGCTGTGGGGGCCGGCACAGGGCGAGGTGTCGGCGTGAACGGCCTGCTGGTCGTCCGGCTGGACGCGGACGGCGGGGAGAACTGGCGGGAGTGTGCCGACATGCTGTACGCGGCACGCCCGTTGGCCCTCCCCGAGGCCCGGTCGCTGACCTCTCTCCTGCTGGAGCGCTACCCGGGCTGCGGTCTGGTGTGCGTGCCCGGTGACGACGGCGGCTGGGTCCTCGGCACCCGTTCCCACCTCACGGTCGTAACCCTGCCAGCCGGTCCGCCAGACGCCCCGCGTCCGCTTCACTGACCGGCTGATATCGGGCCAGGGCCTCGGTGTACCGATCCCTGGCCCGTTCCGTGTCCCCGCGTTCCTCGGCGCCCTGGCCGAGCATCTCCAGCGTCCTGGCCTGCCAGTGGACGGACCCGGTCGCCTCGAACTCCGTGACAGCCTGGTGGAGTTGGCGGTCGGCGGTGTCGTGCCGGCCGGCGAGGGCGTGGGCACGGCCGAGGAACGCGAGGGCCCGCGCGGCGTCGTACGGGTCGTGCTCGTCGAGGAGTTCGGTGCGGGCCAGGTTCAGGTGCGGGAGTGCGTCGTGCGGTCGGCCGTCGGCGAGGGCGACATCACCGAGGCAGATGCGGGTCAAGGCGGCGCCGCGCCGGTAACCGATCCGTTCGCGCAGGGTGAGGGCCTGGACGAAGTGGTCCCGGGCTTCGGTGAGGCGTCCGGCGAGTCGATGCGCCTGCCCGATCCCGTACAGCGCCTGCGCTTGCGCCCTGCGTGCCCGTTCCGAGTCCGGACCCGGGGTCCGTGCGAGGTCGAGCGCGTCCTGGGCCCAGGCGATGGCGTCGTCGTACCGGCCCGCGTTGTACAGCGCGACCCCTCCGGAGGTGAGCATCCGACTGACGGCGTCCCGGTCCTCGGTCCGCCGAGCCGCCGCGAGCCCGATCTCGTGGACCTCGACCCATAGGTCGTAAGGTCGGATTCTCAGAAAAAACGGCCACATCGCATCCGCGAGCTGCCACACCGCCACATCCTCCCCGCGCCGAGCACAGTCACGCAGCACAGCCATGAGCGGACCGCTCTCCTCGCCGAGCCACCGCAGCGCTCCGGCGGCGTCGGTGAACGGGGCAGGTGAGGGCTCCCCCGCGTAGTCGCGGCTCAGCGTGCGATGGGTCGGGGTCAGCAGCGCCTCGGCGGCCGTGGTCACCGACAGATAGTGGTCGACGGCCCGCCGCCGCGCGTGCTCGACGCTCTCGGCGCTCTCCTCGGCGGCGGCGCGCTCGCGGGCGTGCAGCCGGAGCAGATCGTGGAACCGGTAGCGATCAGGCCCGAGATCCTCCAGCAGGTTCGCCTCCACCAGCGCGTCGAGCACCCGCTCCGCCTCCCCGCTTCCCGTCCCGCAGACGGCGGCGGCGACCGCCGAGGAGAAGAAGGGCACCGGTAACAGCCCCAACTTCCGGTACCCGGCCGCCAGTTCAGCGGGGAGCAGGCGGTACGACTCTTGCAGCGCGGCCCGTACGGCCGCCTCCCCCTCGATGCTGAGCGCGTCCAGCGCGCTCTCGTCACCGGCGCCGAGTGCCCGTGCCATCACGGCGAGCGGCTGGCGTGGCCGGGCGGCGACCCGGGCGCCCGCGAC
>NZ_JBTYMC010000123.1:0-18294 GCF_054880855.1 Streptomyces sp. S6
ACCACCCACCTGCAACGACATACCCAACTCCTCGGCCAGCACAACTCGTTACCGCAAGCGTGCCGGAGAAGAAGAGATCACCAGGCCGAATTGCGCACCAGAGTCGCCCTGGGGTGTCGGCTGCGGCGTGCGACATATCGACGCGGTCATGGAAGTTCGATGTCGAGGCGGCACCGGGTAGCGCCACGTCCCGGCGGCGATGCCTCGTCGGCGGCCGTCGGGAGCGGTTCTCCGCCGTGATCTCTTTCGACCGTGTGGCGCGATAGGGCGGTCGCCCCGCCGACCGTCGGCCGTTGCCCGCAAGCGGAACACGGAGGTGCCTATACCGGCGCCAGATATGTGATGCAGGTCACAGTGTCGAGGTGAACCGTTCGGTGGTCCGCGTCCGACGAGCAGGTGTGAGTTGGCGAAGACGGAGGGAGGGGCAGGAGTGGAGACGGGGGAACAGGCCGGAGACGACGAGCTGTTAGCCGCGCTGTGCGAGGGTGATCGGGTCGCGTTCGAGGCGCTGTACCACCGCTATGCGCCCTGGCTCGCGACCCGGCTGCGTTACCGCTGTACCGACCCGGCGCAGCTCGACGACATCCTCCAGGAAACCTTCCTGGCGGTGTGGCGACGGTGCGTCGAAGGCCACCAGCCGGTGGTGCGGGACTTCAGCGGCTGGTTGTGGCGCATCGCCGCCCGGCGCCTGACGGACGAGGCGCGCACGCATGGTGCGCGCAGCCGCCTGTGGCGGGCGCTGTCCGGGCTGCGGGCCCCCGCGAATCCGTCCGCTGAGGACTTGGTCCTGGCGACAGGCCGGTTCGGCCCGCTGGAAGCGGCCCTGGGCAAGCTCTCCCCGGATCTGCGTGAGGTCGTGCAGGCGACCGTGGTGGACGGGCTGACGACGCGGCAGGCCGCGCGACGGCTGCGGGTGCCCCCGGGAACGATCAAGACCCGCACGATGCGGGCGCGTCGCCTGCTGCGCGAAGAACTCGACCGCTCCGGCGAGGCCGCTGACCCGACGAGCGGTCGTACGGGCCCGGAAGGGAGACAGGACCCATGACCACGGACACGCGGTACCCGCATCCGCCCGGCGAACTGCTGCGCCAGTACGCGAGCGGTGCCCTCGCGACGGGCCCGCGGCACCGCATCGAGCCTCATCTCGACCACTGCGCACAGTGCCGCGCACGGCTGGCCGACTTCACGGACACCCGGTCGCTGGAGCGGGTCTGGCAGCGCCTCGACCACGCCATCGACCTTCCCCGCCCGGGGCGCTGGGAACGGCTGCTGCTGGCGATCCGCGTGCCGGACCATGTGGCACGGCTGCTGGTCGCCACCCCGGCGCTGCGCGCTTCGTGGCTGTGCGGCACCGCCGTCACGCTGCTCTTCGCCGTGCTCAGCGCACGGCTGGCGCAGCCCGGTGGTGCGCCGCTGACGTTCCTGGCCATCGCACCGCTGCTGCCGGCCGCCGGGGTGGCGGGCTCCCTCGCCAGGCGCTTCGACCCGGCGTACGAACTGGGGCAGGTCGCCGCCCCGAGTGCGTTTCGGCTGGTCCTGCTGCGGACGTGCGCGGTCCTGGCCGTCACCACGGTCTTGACGGCGGGCGTGTCCTTCGCCCTGCCGCACCTGAGCTACGTCGCCTTCGGCTGGCTGCTCCCGTCGGCGTTGCTGACCGTGCTCAGCCTGCTCCTGCTGCCCCGGATCGGCGCGGTCCCGGCCGCCGGCGCCGCGGGTGCGGCCTGGGTGGGCGCAGTGGCGTTCACCCGCCACTCCGCCGTGCTGTTCTCCCCCGCCGGGCAGGGGGCTCTGGCGGTGCTGTTGCTCACCGCGCTGCTGGTGCTGGTCCGGCTGCGCGCCGACTTCGACTTCGAGAAGGGAATGCGGTCATGACGCGCGACACCTCCGCCGCGGCCACCGGCCCCGTCACCGACACCACGCCCACCTCCGTGCACGGGCTGACCGTGCGCTACCGCCGCACGCTCGCCCTGGACGATGTGACACTGCACCTGACCCGCGGCGTCACCGGGCTGCTCGGCCCCAACGGGTCCGGCAAGACGACGCTGCTGCGCGTCCTGGCCACAGCGCTGGCCCCCACCGCAGGCACCGTCCAGGTCCTCGGCCGCGACCCGCTGAGCCCCGACCAGCGCCAGGAGATCCGCCGCCGCGTGGGTTACCTTCCCCAGGCCCCGGGTTTCCACCGGCACTTCACGGCCTTCGAGTTCGTCGACTACGTCGCCATCCTGAAGGAACACACCGTTCGGGCGACGCGCCACGCCGAGGTGAGAGCGGTGCTGGAGGCGGTGGGGATGGACACCGAACGCGGCAGGAAGATGAAGGCGCTCTCCGGTGGTATGCGTCAGCGCGTGGCGCTGGCCGCCGCACTGATCGGCGACCCGGAACTACTGATCCTCGACGAGCCGACGGTGGGCCTGGACCCGGAGCAACGCCTGCGCTTCCGTGAGCTGATCGCCGACCTGGGAGAAGGCCGCACGGTCCTGCTCTCCACCCACCAGACCGAGGATGTCACCGCTCTGTGCGGCCGCGTGGTGGTCCTCAGCGCGGCCCGGGTGGTCCACGACGCCACTCCGCAAGGTCTCAGCGAGGTGGCCCGCGGCCGGGTCTGGTACACCCAGGACAAGGATCCACGCTCCGTCGCCGGCTGGCGCACCGGCGCCGGCCAGTACCGCAACATCGGCCTGCCGCCCGAGGGCGCGCGACTTGCCGAACCCACCCTGGAAGACGGCTATCTGCTGCTGAACTCCGCACCGGAAGGGGCCGTGGCATGAGCACCGGCGAACGTCACGCCGCCGCACCGGAGGTGCCGTTGGCGATCCCCGGTCCGGCGGCCGGTGTCCGCGCCCTGGCCCGCACCGAGGCCCGACGCCTGCTGGAGCACCCGGCGCTGCTGGGCTCCCTCGCGCTGTGCCTGGGCCTGTGGATCTACACCACCGCGGTCTCCGGCAGCACCGACTACCCGGTGCTGCACGACGAGGACCGGTACTTGCAGAGCCAGTTGCTGGTACTGGCCGCCGGAACCTTCCTGGCCATGCACCTGGCCGTGCTGCGGCCCGCACGTGAGGACACGGACGCCTGGTTCCAGGCGCTGGTCCTCCAGCCGTGGCAGCGCGCCGCGGCCCATCTGCTGGCGGTGATCCCGGCCGTCGTTCTCACCACCGTCCTGGTCGGGGCCCGGATGCTCTGGCTGTCCCTCCTGCCCGGCGCGGTGGGCAGCCCGTCGCCCGGCGAACTGGCCGCAGGACCCGCCTCGGTGTTGCTCGCCGGCACGCTCGCCGTACTGATCGGGACGATCACCACGTCAGTGGCCGCTGGCCCGATCGTCCTGGGGCTGGTGGGGATCGCCACTGTCGTCGCCGGCCTCGCCCCGTTCTCCGGTTGGCGCTGGTGGGGCCCCGTCGCGTTGGAGGACAGCAGCCACAGCTCGCTGCCCTCCGGGCTGCTGTACCGCCCGGCCGGCCGGCACCTGCTCTACCTGCTCCTGCTGGCAGCCGCCGTCGCGGTCGCCGCCGTGCTGCGCTCCGGGCTGCGTACCAGGGCTGTTCACGTCACCTTCGCGCTCGCGCTGGCCGGGGCGGTGACAGCGGGTGCCGTGCAGTCGCGCCCCACGCCAAATTCGGTGACCGCGGCCCGCGAGCATGCGCTCAAGTCGCCGGCCGACGAGCAACGCTGCGTGCACCAGGGGCAGTTCACCTACTGTGCGTATCCGGAGTTCGTGGACCGGCACCGGCAGTGGTCGAAGGTGGTGGAGGGAGTCCTGCGCCGGGCACCCGAGCGGCTGCGGGCCGAGAAGTACGCCGTACGGCAGCACGTGGGCTCCTTCACCAAGTCCACCGGCCTGTCCCGGGTACAGATTCCCCTGGACAGTTGGGCCGAGGACGACCGTCGGGCGGGCACTCCCGGCGCGGTGGTGGTGGGCACCGACTGGGGCAACGGCAGCGACTCCGGTGACGATGCCACCATCGGCCTCGCCGTCGCCTTCGCCGAACGGCTGGTCGAGGGCAACGCGCCCGAAGACTCCGGTACCCGACAGGGCGGCCCGGTGGGCGGTGCCGGGTCGATGGTCTGCGGCTCGCGCGGCGTCGTGATGCTGTGGCTGGCCGCCCAGGCGACGCGGGAAACCGGCAGCGCGCTGCGGTCACAGCTGGACCGGAGCTTCGGGGGGCTCGTCCATTTCGGCAACCTGACCATGATCCGCACCCGACGGGCCGACGCCGAGACCGCCCTGAGACTGCTGGACCAGCCAGCCGCCCAGGTGGGGAACAAGGTCAGCCGGCACTGGGACGAGCTCACCGCCCCGGACACCACCTCCGCGCAGGCGGCGCGACTCCTCGGCGTCCACGCCCCCGCCACGTCGGACGCCGATGAAGGAGAGGCCCCGTTGTGTGCGCACGGCTGACCCCTCAGCCCCGGCCCGACGCCCCCGAGCCCCCCGGTCGACCGGCGGACGACGGCCGGCCACAAGGGCGTGGCGGAACGGTTCGTACGCGAGGCGTCCTGCGGCACCTGCGTGCTCTCCTGCCCGCCGAGTTCCACGCCGCCCCCACCGCGCCGCTGCTGTGCGGCGCCGCGCTGGGGCTGATCGTCTGCGCTGTTCCCGTCGTCTGCTCCCTCCGGCTGGGGCTGGGAGCCGCCGCGGCCCTGCTGCACCTCTCTGCCGTCATCGGCGGCCTGGGGCTGGCTTTCGTCCTGGACGACCCTGCGGCCGTCACCACCGAGGTCTGCCCCACTCCGTGGTGGCTGCGGCGCGCGCCACGCGTCACCGGCGCTCTTCTCGGCCTCGCCGTCGCCTGGAGCATCGACGTCCTCCTCCTGCGCGGCGCACTCCACCCGCAGATGCGCCCGGCCTTCCCGCGCGGGGAACTGGCGGCCGAACCCGTCGCCCTGTGGCTGTCGGTGGTAGCCCTGGCCTTGCTCGGGGTGCGCTTCACGCAGGGCCGGGGCGGCGGAGTGGCCGGAGCGTCGGGACTGCTCATCGTCGTGCTCGTGCTCGTGTTCCTCCCGCAGGACGCGGTCTTCTTCGTCGACCCGGCCGACACCCGGCGCTGGGACGACGCGGTGGACCGTTGGCGCCTCATGGCCGTCCTGGCGCTTCTGGCGGCGCTGGCTCTGCTGCCCGCACAGCCTTCAGCGCGCCGGTAGCCACAGCGCGTCCCGGTCTCCGGTGAAACGCCGGGCGCGCTACGCGGGCGCCCCCACCTCTGCCCACACCGTCTTGCCCGGCACCCCCGCCGTCCGCACGATCCCCCAATCCAGGCACAGCCGTTGCACGATGAACATGCCGTGGCCGCCGGGTCGTCCGGCACGGTGGGGGGTGCGGGGGGCGGGCTGACCGGCGCCCCGGTCGGCCACCTCTACGCGGATCACCTTGTTGTCGCAGGAGATGCGGATCTCGTCGGGGCCCCCGGCATGCAGGCAGGCGTTGGTGACGAGTTCGGAGACGACGAGGAGGACGTCCTCGGCGGCGGCGCGGCGGTCGGCGCCGGCTGCCGGGAGCCAGCCCCAGGCGTAGAGGGCCTGTCGTGCGAAGTCGCGGGCGAGGGGCACGACCCCGCTGGCGCCGTCGAGGCGCAGTCGGCGAACCCCGCCGGACGGCTCCTGTTCCGGTCCGCGGTCACTCGGCACAGGGGGCCGGGTGGTGCTCATCAGCGCTTCACCTCACCAGTTCACCGGGTCCGGAAACCAGGTCGCTCTAGGGGCCGACGGCGCCCGCTCCCGCGCGGGCCGTATGCCGTCGACATGTTCACGAAGTCTCCTGCCCGACGTCGCGTGGTGAACACACCTCGACGGGCGGGCAGTCTCAGCCGTCGGCGTCGGGCGCCGGGACCGCGTCGGTGACCGAGTCGTGAAGGGTGAAGACGGCCTCGGCGCCGGTGATCTCGAAGACCCGGGCGACGACGGGGAGCATCCCGGCGAGGTGGACTCCCCCGCCTGCGGCCTCCGCCTTGAGTCGGGCGCCGAGCAGGACGTTCAGCCCGGTGGAGTCGCAGAACTCCAGCCGCGAGCAGTCGATGACGAGGCGGCTGAAACCCTTCGCCAGACAGGCGTCCAGCGGCTCCCGCAGCAGTTCGGCGGTGTGGTGGTCCAGTTCGCCGGCCGGGGTCACGACCGCGCTGGAGCCCTCTTCCCGCACCTCCACCAGCAGCCGGCCCGACTGTGCGCTGCCGACCGTCCCGTGGTCCATGCCGCCTTCTCTCCCAAGGTCGTCCGCCGCGTACCGATGCCTTCGCACACTACGCCCTGTTCACAGAGTCCGAACAGTCGAACAACCAAACATAGCCTCACAAATGGGTCATATCAGCCTTGCGGTTGGGCCGGGGAAGCGGGTAGGGCTAGTAGAAGCCCCTTTTCCGGGGACTCGACCGACGGCCTCGGAGGCGCCGCACACCGCAGTCCACACGCACTGGCTCCGGCAGCCATTCGCCACACCTGCCGAGAACGATGGAGGACGACATGTCACCCCGGCTCGACGCATCCCGGCCCCCGACGGGGGCGTCGACACCCCCACCGGACCATCTTGATCTCCCCGAGATCCCGCCCTACGACGAGATCGGCGCAGTCGACGCCCGCGCGCTGTCCAAGACACTGTTCGCCCGGCTCGAATCCCTCGAAGAGGGCACCCACGAGCACGCGTACGTCCGCAACACCCTCGTCGAACTCAACCTCGCGCTCGTCAAGTTCGCGGCGTCCCGCTTCCGCTCCCGCAGCGAGCCGATGGAGGACATCGTCCAAGTCGGCACGATCGGGCTGATCAAGGCCATCGACCGGTTCGAGCTGAGCCGGGGAGTCGAGTTCCCCACCTTCGCCATGCCGACCATCGTCGGCGAGATCAAGCGGTTCTTCCGGGACACGTCCTGGTCCGTGCGGGTGCCCCGGCGCCTTCAGGAGTTGCGCCTCGAACTCGCCAAGGCGGGCGACGAGTTGTCCCAGCGGCTCGATCGTTCACCGACGGTCGCCGAACTCGCCGACCGGCTCGGCATCTCCCCCGACGAGGTCGTCGAAGGCATGGCCGCGTCCAATGCCTACACCGCCTCCTCCCTCGACGCGCAGCCCGACGAGGACGAGTCGGAGGGCGCGCTCACCGATCGGATCGGGTACGAGGATCACGGGCTCGAAGGGATCGAGTACGTCGAGTCGTTGAAGCCGTTGATCGCCGAACTGCCGCCCCGCGAACGGCAGATCCTGTCGTTGCGGTTCGTCGCGGGGCTCACCCAGTCGGAGATCGGGGAGGAGTTGGGGATCTCGCAGATGCATGTGTCTCGGCTGCTTGCCAGGACTTTGGTGCGCCTGAGGAAGGGGTTGACGGTGGAGGAGTGACTCCGGTCAGACCTCCTTGACACCCTTCCGCCACACGTTTCTCACCAACGGCACCCCCGGCCGGTACGCCAAGTGCACGTGACTCGGTGCGTCCAGGAGGACAAGATCCGCCTGGGCGCCCGGAGTTACGCGGCCCACGTCCGTGCGGCGCAACGCCGCCGCGCCTCCCGCCGTCGCCGACCACACCGCCTCGTCCGGCGTCATCCCCATGTCCCGCACCGCCAGCGCGATGCAGAACGGGACCGAGGAGGTGTACGACGACCCCGGGTTGCAGTCGGTGGAGAGGGCTACGGTGATGCCCGCGTTCAACAGGCGGCGGGCGTCGGGCCATTCGGCGCGGGTCGAGAACTCCGCGCCCGGCAGCAGCGTGGCGACCGTGTTGCCGGAGGCCAGCGCGTCGACGTCCGCGTCGGTCAGGTGGGTGCAGTGGTCCGCGCTGGCCGCGTCGAGCTCGACGGCGAGCTGGACGCCGGGGCCGTACGTCAACTGGTTGGCGTGGATGCGGGGTTGGAGGCCCTTCGCGCGGCCCGCCTCAAGGATCGCGCGGGCCTGGTCGCCGTCGAAGGCGCCCTTCTCGCAGAAGACGTCGATCCAACGGGCGTGCGGGGCGCAGGCGTTGAGCATGTCGCCGGTGACGAGGGCGACGTACGCGGCGGGGTCGTCGGCGTGGTCGGGGGAGACGATGTGGGCGCCGAGGTAGGTGACCTCGTCGGTGTGGCGGGCGGCGAGGCGGAGGGCGCGGGACTCGTCCTCGACGGTGAGACCGTAGCCGGACTTGGTCTCCATGGTCGTCGTGCCCTGGCGGAGGGCTTCCGCGAGGTGGCGGACGAGGTTCGCCTCCAGGTCGGTGTCGCTCGCCGCGCGGGTCGCCGCGACCGTCGTCCGGATGCCGCCGGCGGTGTAGGGGCGGCCTGACATGCGCGCGTTGAACTCGGCGGTGCGGTCGCCCGCGAAGACGAGGTGGGAGTGGGAGTCGACGAAGCCGGGGAGGACCGCGCGGCCGGCGGCGTCGACCCGATTGTCAGTGGCGGGTGCTTTGCTTTTCTCACCGGTCCACACGACGCGGTCGCCTTCGATGACGACGGCCGCGTCCTGGATCAGTCCTAGTGGAGAACCGTCGCCGAGGGAGGGGTCGTTGGTGACCAGAGTGCCGATGTTCGTGATGACAGTCGTCGTGCCGGTCGCGTTGTTCGCGCTGTTCGGCCCGGCGGGGCTGCTCGGCGTGGTGGGGGCGTTCATGGCGTCCTCGTGGGTTGCGAAGGTCAGGAGCGCAGATCGGCGACGGCCGCCGCGAGGTCTCGCGGCGCGTCGGGAAGGGTCGTGTGGACCCCGTCGCGTACGACGTGCCGGCCGCCCACGACCGTATGGCGCACATCTGCCGCCGACGCGGCGAATACGGCCGTCTCCGCGCCCAGTCGCGGCAGTGGGCCCGCGGTTCTGACGGAGTCGAGGGCGATGGTCGTGAAGTCCGCGAGGGCGCCGGGCGCGAGAACGCCGGCCTCGTCCCAGCCGAGGGAGGCGTGGCCGTCGGCGGAGGCGGCCCGCAGGAGGGCGGCGGCGGTCCAGTGGCCCCGGGTGCGGGTGCGCAGCCGCTCGTTCAGCTCCATCGCGCGGGCCTCTTCGAGGAGGTCGATGACGGCGTGGCTGTCGGAGCCGAGGGAGAGCGGGGAGCCGGCCTGCTGGAGGGCGACGGCCGGTCCGATGCCGTCGGCGAGGTCCCGTTCGGTCGTCGGGCACATGCAGGTGCCGGTGGCCGAGTCGCCGAGGAGGGTGATGTCCTCGGGGGTGAGGTGGGTGTTGTGGACGCCGGTGGTGCGGGGGCCGAGGACCCCGTGGTCGGCGAGGAGCCGGGTCGGGGTGCGGCCGTGGGCGGCGAGGCAGGCGTCGTTCTCGGCGGTCTGCTCCGAGAGGTGGACGTGCAGGGGCGCGCGCCGCTCCTGCGCCCAGGCGGCGACGGTCGCCAACTGGTCGGCGGGGACGGCTCGGACGGAGTGGATCGCCGCGCCGATCTTCGCGTGATCGCGTTCCTTGAGTTCTGAACAGCGTGCGGCCCAGCGTTCGGCGTCGCCGTCGGAGAAGCGCCGCTGGTGGGCGTTGGGTGCCTCGCCGAACCCGGCGGAGAGGTAGCAGGTGTCGAGGAGGGTGATCCTGATCCCGGCGTCCGCCGCCGCCTGGATCAGGGCCTCGCCCATCGCGTTGGGGTCGGTGTAGGGGGTGCCGTCGGGGGTGTGGTGGACGTAGTGGAACTCGCCGACGGCCGTGATCCCGGCCAGCGCCATCTCCGCGTACACGGCGCGGGCGAGGGCGTGATAGCGGTCGGGGGTCAGCCGGCCGGCGACGCCGTACATGACCTCGCGCCAGGTCCAGAAGGTCCCGGAGCCGACCTGGACGGTGCCGCGCAGGGCGCGGTGGAACGCGTGGCTGTGCGCGTTCGCGAGACCGGGCAGCGTCAGCCCGCGCAGCACCTCGGCGCCGGGGGGCGGCGCCTCGACGCCGGTGCGGACGGCGGTGATGCGGCCGTCCGTGACGTCGAGGGCGACGCCCGGTTCGACGGCCGGTTCCAGCCAGGCGTGCTCCAGCCAATACGTCCGTGTCGTCACCTGCGGATCAGCCCTTCCAGTACGTCGGCGAGCGCGGTCACCCCGGCCACGCAGTCGTCCTCGGCGGCGAACTCGGCCGGGGAGTGCGAGACGCCGGTGGGGTTGCGCACGAACAGCATGGCGGTCGGGATGCGGCCCGAGAGGATCCCGGCGTCGTGTCCGGCACCGGTGCCGAGGACGGGGACGGTGATGTCGGTGCCCTTGTCCTTGCCGAGGATGCGGGCGAGTTCGTCGCGCAGGGCGTGGTCGAACTCGACGACGGGGGTGAAGGACTCGCGGACGACGTCGAGGTCGATGCCGTGGGCGTCGGCGTACTCGCGGGCGGCCTTCTCGATCCCGCCGACCACCTGGTCCAGGCTTGCCTGGTCGGCGGCGCGGGAGTCGAGCCAGCCGCGTACGAGGGAGGGGATCGCGTTGACGCCGTTGGGTTCGACGGCGATCTTCCCGAAGGTGGCTACGGCCCCGGCGAGTTCGGCCTCACGGCGGGCGGCGAGGACGGTCTCCGCGTACGACAGCATGGGGTCGCGCCGGTCCACGAGCCGGGTCGTGCCCGCGTGGTTGGCCTCGCCCCGGAAGTCGAAGCGCCAGCGTCCGTGCGGCCAGATCGCGCTGGCGATGCCGACGCTGTCGCCGGAGAGGTCGAGGGCGCGGCCCTGCTCGACGTGGAGTTCGACGAAGGCGCCGATCCGGTCGAGGCGTTCGGCGTCGCCGCCGATGCCGTCGGGGTCGTACCCGGCGGCTTCCATGGCCTGCGGGAGGCTGACGCCGTCGCCGTCGGTCAGGAGGTGGGCCTGCTCCTTCGTCAGCGCCCCGGAGGTGAGCCGGGAGCCGACGCAGGCGAGGCCGAACCGGGCGCCCTCCTCGTCGCCGAAGTTGACGATGGCGAACGGCCTGCCGAACTCGGCGCCGCGCGCGCGGAGTTCGTCGAGCGCGGCGAAGGAGGAGACGACCCCGAGGGGGCCGTCGAAGGCGCCCCCGTCGGGCACGGAGTCCAGGTGCGAGCCGGTGACGACGGCGTCCCCGGCGGCGGGGTCACCGAGCCAGGCCCACTGGTTGCCGTTCCGGTCGACCTCGTACGCCATCCCCCGCAGCTCGGCCTGTTCCCGGAACCACTCCCGGCACTCGGCGTCGGCGGGGGTCCAGGCGTAGCGGCGGTAGCCGTGGGAGTCGGGGTGGCGGCCGATGGGGTGCAGGTCGCGCCACATCTCCTGGAAGGAGGGGGTGCGGGGCGGGGTGGCCCGGGACTGGCCGGGGACGCCGCCGGTGACCGTCAGCGCGGGGTTGCCGTCGCTCACGCGTCCCCGCCCTCGCGCATCGGCACCCGCACGCCCCGGTCCTCGGCGACGCTGTCCGCGATGTCGTACCCGGCGTCCACGTGCCGGATGACGCCCATGCCGGGGTCGTTGGTCAGAACGCGGCGGACCTTCTCGCCGGCGAGCTTAGTGCCGTCGGCGACGGTGACCTGGCCGGCGTGGATGGAGCGGCCCATGCCGACGCCGCCGCCGTGGTGGAGGGAGACCCAGGAGGCGCCGGAGGCGACGTTCACCATGGCGTTGAGGAGCGGCCAGTCGGCAATGGCGTCGGAGCCGTCGAGCATGGCCTCGGTCTCGCGGTACGGGGAGGCGACGGAGCCGCAGTCGAGGTGGTCGCGGCCGATGGCGAGCGGCGCGGCCAGCTCACCGCTGGCGACCATGTCGTTGAAGCGCTCGCCGGCCTTGTCGCGCTCGCCGTAGCCGAGCCAGCAGATGCGGGCGGGCAGGCCCTGGAAGTGGACGCGCTCGCCGGCCATCTTGATCCAGCGGTGCAGCGACTCGTTCTCGGGGAAGAGGTCGAGGATCGCCTTGTCGGTCTTCGCGATGTCGGACGCCTCGCCGGACAGGGCGGCCCAGCGGAAGGGGCCCTTGCCCTCGCAGAAGAGGGGGCGGATGTAGGCGGGGACGAAGCCGGGGAAGGCGAACGCGCGGTCGTAGCCCGCGAGTTGGGCCTCGCCGCGGATGGAGTTGCCGTAGTCGAAGACCTCGGCGCCGGCGTCCATGAAGCCGACCATGGCCTCGACGTGCTTGGCCATGGACTCGCGGGAGCGCGTGGTGAACCCGGCCGGGTCCTTCGCGGCGGCGTCGGCCATGTCCTCGAAGGCGACGCCGACCGGCAGGTAGGCCAGCGGGTCGTGCGCGGAGGTCTGGTCGGTGACGATGTCGATGGGGGCGCCCTCGGCGAGCATCTGCGGGAGCAGCTCGGCGGCGTTGCCGAGGAGGCCGATGGAGAGCGGGCGGCGGGCGTCGCGGGCCTCGACGGCGAGTTCCAGCGCGTGGCGCAGGTTGTCGGCCTTGACGTCGAGGTAGCGGTGCTCGATGCGGCGCTCGATGGCGCGCGGGTCGACGTCGATGCAGATGGCGACGCCGTCGTTCATGGTGACGGCGAGCGGCTGGGCGCCACCCATGCCGCCGAGGCCGGCCGTGAGGGTGATGGTCCCGGCGAGGGTGCCGTTGAACTTCTTCGCGGCGACGGCGGCGAAGGTCTCGTAGGTGCCCTGGAGGATGCCCTGGGTGCCGATGTAGATCCAGGACCCGGCGGTCATCTGGCCGTACATGGTCAGACCGAGGGCCTCCAGGCGGCGGAACTCCTCCCAGTTGGCCCAGTCGCCGACGAGGTTGGAGTTGGCGATGAGGACACGCGGCGCCCACTCGTGGGTCTGCATGACGCCGACGGGGCGGCCGGACTGGACGAGCATGGTCTCGTCCTGCTTGAGGGTGCGCAGGGTGCGGACCATGGCGTCGAAGGAGCGCCAGTCGCGGGCGGCCTTGCCGGTGCCGCCGTAGACGACGAGCTTGTCGGGGTGCTCGGCGACCTCGGGGTCGAGGTTGTTCTGGAGCATCCGCAGGGCGGCCTCCTGCTGCCAGCCCAGGGTGGTCAGCTCGGTGCCGCGGGGGGCTCGTACGGGCCGGGGTCCTGACATGGGCTGCCTCCTGGGGGCACATCGCCGGTATTCCTCTTCTATTCACATCCTCGCTTCCTGAATAGAACTAGTCAATAGGTCGCGGAACCGACACCCACGCCGTACGGGTGTTTGGCTGAGAAGGAGAGCACGCCCGCGCACAGGACGGGGCATGCTCCGCTGGCGATACCGGACTACCTCGACGGGGGCTGATGTGCGGCAGACGGTGGCGGACGGCGAGCGGGTCACGCGCCGGGACGAAGCGGTCCGGGCGGCGGTGGAACAGGGCCTGCTGGGGACGGACACCCCGATCGTAGGACTGCTGGACGCCGTGGGCATCAGGGAGTCGGCGGCCGAGCTGAGGGCCGCGTTCGACGACGTCGTCGCCCCCGGCACCCCGGTCCTGCACGCCTTCGCGGTGAAAGCGACCCCGCTCGTGCCGGTGCTGCGGCTGCTGCGGGAGGCCGGGATCGGGGCGGAGGTCGCCAGCCCCGGGGAACTGGCGCTCGCGCGGGCGGCGGGGTTCCTCCCCAAGGCGACCGTCCTCGACTCCCCCGCGAAAACCCCGGCCGAGCTGCGGGAGGCGCTGGCGCTCGGCATCGCGGTGAACGCCGACAACCCGCAGGAGCTGGCCCGCATCGACGCGCTCATGAACTCGGCGCCGAGCGCCTCACCGCTGGGACTGCGAGTGAATCCGCAGGTCGGAGGCGGTTCCATCGAGTCGACGTCGACGGCGACCCCGACCTCGAAGTTCGGGGTGGCGCTGCTCGACGAGGGGGCGCGGGAGTGGGTGATCGGGGCGTACGCGGAGCGCCCGTGGCTGACCCGGCTGCACGCGCACACCGGCTCGCAGGGGGTGCCGCTGACACTGATGGCGCGCGGGGTCGCGGAGGTGTACGCGCTGGCCGAGGAGATCAACACGCGTGTGGGACGGCGGCAGATCGACACCGTCGACATCGGGGGCGGGCTGCCCGTCAACCACGGCTCCGAGGAGACCACGCCGACCTACGCGCAGTACGCCCGGCTGCTGCGGGAGGCGGTGCCGGGCCTGTTCGACGGGCGGTACGGGCTGATCACCGAGTTCGGGCGGTCGCTGCTGGCCAAGAACGGCACGGTGGTGGCGCGCGTCGAGTACGCCAAGAGCGCGGGCGGACGGCGGATCGCGGTGACGCACGCGGGCGTGCAGGTGGCGACGCGGACGGTGTACGCGCCGTCCGCGTGGCCCCTCAGGGTGGCCGCGTACGACGCGAAGGGCCGGGTGAAGAGCGGGCCCGAGGCCGTGCAGGACGTCGCCGGCCCCGCCTGCTTCTCGGGGGACCTGCTGGCGCGGGGGCGGTCGCTGCCGTTGCTCGAACAGGGCGACTACGCCGCCGCGTTGGACACCGGCGCCTACTACTTCGCCCACCATTACGCGTACAACTCCCTCCCCCGGCCCGCCCTTTACGGGTACGCGCCCGGCGCGGACGGCCGCATCGGGTTCGCGCTCGTCCGCGCAGCCCAGACGGTCGCGGAGATCCTCGCCGAGGCCGGAGGGGCGCACGCCGACTCCCTCACCACCCTGAGCGCCCCCGAACGCCCTTGACCCGGGCCCCTGTCGAGGGGCTTCGATAGCCAGCACAACGGCCGCGAAAACAGGCAAACTCACCCACTCTAGCTTGCCGTTGGCACATTCCAAGGGAAAATGCCAAACGCATCACCCGTCGCACACACCGTCTGTAGCGTCTCTCTCACTCAGCCGAACCACCGGTGGGAGAGGAGTCTCGGTGCCCGGAATCGACGAATGCCTGTTGGAAGCCATGCGCCTGCCCGGCGCGCGGGGCGCCGCCCTGGTCGACTGGACCAGCGGTCTCGCCCTGGGCTCCGTCGGGGAGTTCCCCGGCGGCGACCCCGAGGCCGCCGCCACCGAAGCGGCCGAAGTCGCCCGACTCGCCGCCGAACAACGGGCGTTCGCCCCCGAGGACGACACCTCCTCCTTCGACGACGACCCACCCGTCGAGGACCTCATCATCAGCAACCGCGACAGCTACCACCTCCTCCGCTTCGTCCGCACCTCCTTCGACAGCAGCGTCTTCCTCCACATCTGGCTCACCCGCCGCGACGGCAACCTCGCACTCGCGCGGATCCGACTGGAGGAGATGGCCGGGAAGTTGGTGCTGGGGTGAACGGGATACGGCCTCAAGTCCGGCTGAACGGCGTCCGGTTCGACTTCATGCGGCGCGGCGTCCGGCTCAGCACCACGACAGGCGGCGCCAGACTCGACGTCCGCGCGGGAAGCCTCCGGTTCGACGTCCGGCTCACCGGCGCGCGGCTCGACATCAGCCGGGACGGCGTCCGGCCCGACATGCGCAACGCCCGGTTCGACGTCCGGCTGAACGGCACCCCGGTCGGTGCCGGGCGGCGTGCGGGCCGGACGGAGACGCGGTGATGGTCGTCATGGAAGCGCTGCCCGTGCGGGAGCATCTCAGCGGTGAGGTGGGGGCGTTGCTCGCGCGGCTCGCCGCCGAGGGGGCGAGTGGGGTGCTGAGTCGGGAGGGTGGGGCGCTGCATCTGGTGCGGGGGCGGGTGGTGTACGCCGAGAGTGCGGCGGCGCCGGGGCCGGACGCGCTGCTGCTGGCGGGCGGGGCGCTCGACAGGGGCGTGTGGAAGAGGGTGGCCTCGCGGCAGGACGCCGTCCAACTCCTCGTGGACGACGGTCACCTACCTCGCGGCGCGGTCGAACTCTGCCTGGCGGGTGCCCTGTTCGACGCCGCGTACTTCGCGCTCGCCCCCGGGGACGCGCCGGCCCGGTTCCGGTACGACGACTCGGGGTACGTGCCCGGCGTCGTCCGCCCGGTCGAGGCGGGCGTGCTGGAGCGGGAGACCTCCCGGCGCCGGGCCCTGCTGGACCGGGTCTGGCCGGACGGGCGGACGGACGCCGCCCCACTGCTCCGCCTCGACTCACGCCCGCCGCCCCGGCTCCCCGCACGCAGGCGGGCCGTTCTCGACCAGGTCGACGGGGAGCGCACCGCCACCCACATCGCCCACCGCCTCGGGCGCCGCGCCTACCCCACCCTGCTCGACGTCCGGCGCCTCGCCGCGGCCGGCCTCGTCGCCCCGAACTCCCCGTCGGCGGCCTCGACTTCCCCCATCCCCACACCCGGTCCGCTCCCCGACGACGACCCCCACATCACCCTGCTGAAAAGGCTCAGAGATGCGCTGGAGGCCCTTTGAGCGGCAGCGTCCGCAGGAAGCCGGTTCGCAGGCCGAGAGGAGAGACCTGATGGTTGTTCACGAGGCCGAGATACTCGACGAGTTGAGGCGGCTGAGAGCCGGAGTCCCCCAGCTCACCGGGGCGTTGGCCGCCAGTGTCGACGGGCTCGTCCTCGCCGCCGACACACCCGGTGTCGAACCGGAGGGCGTCGCCGCGCTCACCGCCGCCGCGCTCGGCGTCGCCGTCCGCCTCGCGGACGCCACCGGCCAGGGGGAGTTGCGCGAGCTGCTCGTGCGGGGGGTGTACGGGTACGTCGCCACGTACGCCGCCGGCGAGTCCGCCGTCCTCACGCTCCTCGCGCAGGACCGGGTCAACGTCGGGCGGCTGCATCTCGAAGGGCGGCGGACCGGGGCGCGGATCGGGGAGCTGGTCGACTCGGCAGCGAAGGAGAACGCCGTTGCCGCGAAGAAGAAGGCGCCCCCCGCGAAGAAGCTCGGCGCCGTCACCGAGAGCACTCCCGAAGGGGTTCCCCTCCCCACCCTTCCCCCCTTGCCTCCAAGACCCACGCGTGCACCCAACCAGCGCGCCACCAAAGAGAGTTGAAAGGAACCGAATCACCATGGCCAACACCGAGACCGCCCTCAAGGAAGCCCTCGCCTCCATCGAGGGTGCCACCGCCGTCGCCCTCGTCGACTACACCAGCGGCATGGCCCTCGGCACGCTCGGCGGCAGCAAGGACTTCGACCTGAACGTCGCCGCCGCGGGCAACACGGACGTCGTCCGCGCGAAGATGCGGACGATGGAGCACCTCGGGCTGAAGGCGCAGATCGAGGACGTCCTCATCACCCTCACCGACCAGTACCACCTCCTCCGCCTGATCAGCGGGCGCGGCGGCAACGGCCTCTTCCTCTACCTCGTCCTGGACGCGAAGCGGTCCAACCTCGCGATGGCCCGCCACCAGCTGAAGCGGATCGAGGAGGAGCTGGAGGTCTGAGCGGCCTTCGCACCGACGCCGTGACGGGCGACGCACTCCCCCCGGGGCCGCGTCGCCCGCCGCGACACCAGGGGTGCGGACGGGTACGCCCACCGACTCGGGTGGTTTCGACGAGAGGGCGACTGCGGGCCGTCGTGGCCGTGCGGGTGAGCAAGACACCCCCACCCTCACTCCACGAACAGCCCCCGAGCCACCGCCCCCGCGTCGAACTCCTCCAGCCTCGCCTGGGCGTCCGGCAGGTCGTCGCACATGGCCTCCAGCAGGACCCGGCCCAGCAGCATCGGTGCGCAGGCGGTGTCGAAGGCGAGGCCCGTGCCGACGGCGGCGGGGAGGAGGAGGTCGGAGGACTTGGCGACGGGGGCGAAGGCGGAGTCGGCGACGGTGACGACCGTGAGGCCGGCGGACTTCGCGTAGGCGAGGGCGTCGAGGACTTCCTTCGGGTGGCGCGGCAGCGCGAAGCACAGGAGGGAGGACGCCCCCGCACGGACCGCCGCGTCGACACGGTCCTGGAGCATGCTCCCGCCCTCGTCGAGGAGCCGGACGTCGGGGTGGACCTTGGCGGCGAAGTAGGCGAACCCGTACGCCTGGGACGCGGCGGCGCGGAGGCCGAGGACGGGGAGCGGGCGTGAGGCGGCGAGAAGGCGCCCCGCACGACGCACCGGCTCGGGGTCGGCCAGCACCTCCGCGAGATGCCGGAGATTCTCGATCTCGGCCTGAACGGCTTCCTGGTACTCGTTGTACTGCTGGGAGACGGCCGCCCGCTCGGTCGGCGCGACCTCCCGCAGGTGCCGGCGCAACGCCGGGTACCCGTCGAACCCGAGCGCCACCGCGAACCGTGTCACCGACGGCTGGCTCACCCCGGCCAGCTCCGCCAGCTCGACACTGGACAGGAACGGCACGTCGACCGCGCGCCGGACCATGCTGTGGGCGATCCTCCGCTGAGTCGGCGTGAGCCGGTGCCCCTCGAAGAGCGTCTGGAGCCGCGCGGCGGGACCCTCGGACACGCTCATCTGTGCTCCCCCTGGCTATTCAGGCTGCCTCATTCCTGCATGTTGTTATACACGCCCCCGTCAAGGGGCCGTATCGGACCGGCGATGTTCTGAACACGAGACCACAAAGTGTCGTTAAACAGGCACATACGGTGATGGATCAGGTGCATACCGTGAACGGCATGCCCTCCAACCGCCGGGCCTTCCTGACGGCCACCGCCGTCGGCGCCCTGGCCACCGCGCCCGCCGCCGCGGCGACCCCCGCCCCACGC
>NZ_JBTYMC010000124.1:0-18267 GCF_054880855.1 Streptomyces sp. S6
GTTCGCCGGCCAGAAGGGCACCGCGGCACAGGCCCGCCCGCCCCTCTCGCCCACCGAACGCCTCCACGCCGAGCAGGCCGCCCGGGTCGCGGCGGCCCGGAAGTGGGGGCTGAAGAAGGTGCCGCTGACGGCCCCGCCCGCCCCCGCGAAGAAGCCGGTGATCACGACCCGTGACGGCTTCGAGGTCGACGACCACGAGGAACTGGGCCTGCCGCCGGTCTTCACGACCATTCCGGTCAAGGAGAAGGTCGTCTTCCTCACCATTGACGACGGCGCCGAGAAGGACCCGGCGTTCCTGCGCATGATGAGCGAGCTGAAGATCCCGTACACCGCGTTCCTCTCCGACTACCTCGTCAAGGAGGACTACGGGTACTTCAAGAAGATGCAGGACGCCGGCGTCGTCCTGAACAACCACACGCTCCACCACCCCTACCTCCCGGGTATGTCGTACCAGCGGCAGAAGCACGAGATCTGCGGCATGCAGGACGTCATCCAGAAGCACTACGGCAAGCGGCCCCTGCTCTTCCGGCCCCCGTTCGGGAACTACAACCGCGACACCCTGCGTGCCGCGAAGGCGTGCGGGGTGAAGTACGCCCCACTCTGGGACGAGGAGGTCTTCGTCGACCACTGGGAGTACCGCGAGTGGGACCGCGACCTCCACCCCGGCGACATCGTCCTGAGCCACTTCCGGGGCCGGGACGACTGGAAGGGCACGATGCCCGACATGGTCCGCCGGTTCCTGAACATGGTCACCGAGAAGGGGTACGCCGTGGGACGCCTGGAGGACTACCTGTGAGAACGCGGGGGCTGGTGGCGGGCGCCCTGCTCGTCGCCCTGACGCTCGTCAGCGGCTGCGCGCAGTCCGTCGACCCGATCGAACGGCTCGGCAAGAAGGCGGCGGAGCGGGTCCACGGGGCCCGTCCGGAGGTGGCCGCCGGACAGCCCGCGTACCGCCGCTGGGGGTTGACGAAGCCGCTGGCTCCCGCGCCGAAGAGGGGCATCACGAGGTCCCCCGGAAGTACTACGGGTACCCCCTCCCTCCCCCCGGTCCTCGACCACATCCCCACCCCCGACCCCGTCGTCTTCCTCACCTACGACGACGGCGCCGAACGCGACCCCCGCTTCGTCGACCTGGTCCGCGAACTCCGCCTCCCGGTCAGCATGTTCCTCACCGACAGCGTCGTCGGCCCCGGCTACGGCCACTTCGCGCGGCTCCGGGCCGTCGGCGCCAACCTCCAGAACCACACCCTCCACCACGCCGCCCTGCGCGGCCTCCCCTACCCGGGGCAGCGCGCGGAGATCTGCGGCCAGCAGGACAAACTCAAGGCCCGCTTCGGCCTGCGCCCCCGCTGGTTCCGCCCGCCCTACGGCACGTACGACGCGACGACCCTGCGCGCGGCGGCCGACTGCGGCGTCTCCACCGTCGTCCTCTGGCGTGCCGCCATGACCCCCGGGGGCCTCGTCTACACCCGTGGCTCCCGGCACCTCCTGCCCGGCGACATCGTCGCGATGGACTCCGACGAGGCGGGCGGCCCGACCCTCAGGGACCGGACCGTACGGGTACTACGGGAAGCCCAGGCGAGGGGACTCACGGTGGGGAGACTTGAGGACTACCGGTAGGACCTGAGGGCTACGGGCAGGGAAATACTCGGTCACCACGGCACCGGAATTAGCAGTCCGCTTGACCGAGTGCTAATCACGGTCATAGTCTCGGGTCTGGCACTCCCCACTGGAGAGTGCCAACGAAGCGACGGGCAGGTCCGGCACCCGCGACGACGGATCGGTCTGGTCGCCACCTCAGACAGTTAACCCCGTGAGATCTCCGAAGGGGGAGGTCGGATCGTGACGACCGCCAGCTCCAAGGTTGCCATCAAGCCGCTTGAGGACCGCATCGTGGTCCAGCCGCTCGACGCCGAGCAGACCACGGCCTCCGGCCTGGTCATCCCGGACACCGCGAAGGAGAAGCCCCAGGAGGGCGCCGTCCTCGCCGTGGGCCCGGGCCGATTCGAGAACGGCGAGCGCCTGCCGCTCGACGTCAAGGTCGGTGACATCGTCCTGTACAGCAAGTACGGCGGCACCGAGGTCAAGTACAGCGGCGAGGAGTACCTCGTCCTCTCGGCTCGCGACGTTCTCGCGATCATCGAGAAGTAAGACACCTCAGTTTTTTGAGCCGCGCCCCTGGCCCCGCGATCCCTTGATGGAGCCGGGCGCCAGGGGCGCGGCTTTTTTCTTACCCACAGATTTTCCGAGAGGGCACCCGCTGTCATGGCGAAGATCCTGAAGTTCGACGAGGACGCCCGTCGCGCCCTTGAGCGCGGCGTCAACAAGCTGGCCGACACGGTCAAGGTGACGATCGGCCCCAAGGGCCGCAACGTCGTCATCGACAAGAAGTTCGGCGCTCCGACCATCACCAACGACGGCGTCACCATCGCCCGTGAGGTCGAGATCGACGACCCGTACGAGAACCTCGGCGCCCAGCTGGTGAAGGAGGTGGCGACCAAGACCAACGACATCGCGGGTGACGGCACCACCACCGCCACCGTGCTCGCCCAGGCGCTGGTCCGCGAGGGTCTGAAGAACGTCGCCGCGGGTGCCTCCCCGGCGCTGCTCAAGAAGGGCATCGACGCGGCCGTCGCCGCCGTCTCCGAGGACCTCCTCGCCACCGCCCGTCCGATCGAGGACAAGGCGGACATCGCCGCCGTCGCCGCGCTCTCCGCGCAGGACACGCAGGTCGGCGAGCTCATCGCCGAGGCGATGGACAAGGTCGGCAAGGACGGTGTCATCACCGTCGAGGAGTCCAACACCTTCGGTCTGGAGCTGGACTTCACCGAGGGCATGGCCTTCGACAAGGGCTACCTGTCGCCGTACTTCGTGACGGACCAGGAGCGCATGGAGGCCGTCCTGGAGGACCCCTACATCCTCATCAACCAGGGCAAGATCTCCTCCATCCAGGAGCTGCTGCCGCTGCTGGAGAAGGTCATCCAGTCCGGTGGCTCCAAGCCGCTGCTGATCATCGCCGAGGACGTCGAGGGCGAGGCGCTCTCCACCCTCGTCGTGAACAAGATCCGCGGCACGTTCAACGCCGTCGCCGTGAAGGCCCCCGGCTTCGGTGACCGCCGCAAGGCGATGCTCCAGGACCTCGCGATCCTGACCGGCGCGACCGTCATCTCCGAGGAGGTCGGGCTCAAGCTGGAGCAGGCCGACCTCGACGTGCTCGGCACCGCCCGCCGCGTCACCGTCACGAAGGACGACACCACCGTCGTCGACGGCGCCGGCGACTCCGCCGACGTCACGGGCCGCGTCGCCCAGATCAAGGCCGAGATCGAGAACACGGACTCCGACTGGGACCGCGAGAAGCTCCAGGAGCGCCTCGCGAAGCTGGCCGGCGGCGTGTGCGTGATCAAGGTCGGCGCCGCCACCGAGGTGGAGCTCAAGGAGAAGAAGCACCGCCTTGAGGACGCCATCTCCGCCACCCGCGCCGCGGTCGAGGAGGGCATCGTCTCCGGCGGTGGCTCCGCGCTCGTCCACGCCGCGAAGGTCCTGGAGGACGGCCTCGGCAAGTCCGGCGACGAGGCGACCGGTGTCGCCGTCGTCCGCAAGGCCGTCGTCGAGCCGCTGCGCTGGATCGCCGAGAACGCGGGTCTTGAGGGTTACGTCATCACCTCCAAGGTCGCCGAGCTCGACAAGGGCCAGGGCTTCAACGCCGCGACCGGCGAGTACGGCGACCTGGTGAAGGCCGGCGTCATCGACCCGGTCAAGGTCACCCGCTCCGCCCTGGAGAACGCCGCCTCCATCGCCTCCCTCCTGCTCACGACCGAGACCCTGGTCGTCGAGAAGAAGGAAGAGGAGGAGCCGGCCGCCGGCGGTCACTCCCACGGCCACTCGCACTAGTCACTGACGCGAGCCGCACCGAAGCCCGGCACCCCTTCGCGGGGGTGCCGGGCTTCGGCCGTTCCCGGAACGGGGGAGGGGCACTCGCATCGGTGCCATGACGACGTTCCCTCCTACTGCGGCCCGTACTTGCGCCCCGTCTTCGAGGAGACCCCGCCCAGCAGTCCCCGGGGCGTCAGCTTCACGACCCCCATCAGCGCCTTGTACCGGGGATCCGGGATGGAGACGGTCCTGCCGCGAGCCAGGTCCTGCAACGCCGCGGCGACCAGTTTGTCCGCGTCCAGCCACATCCACCCCGGGATGTTGTCCGTCCCCATCCCCGCGCGCTCGTGGAACTCGGTGCGGACGAAGCCGGGGCACAGAGCCATCAGCCGGACGCCGCTGCCCTCCAGATCCTTGGCCGCCCCCTGCGTGAACTGCACGACCCACGCCTTCGACGCGCCGTAGGTGCCGCGCGGGAGGAAGGCGGCGACCGAGGCGACGTTCACCACGCCGCCGCGTCTGCGCTCACGCATCGCCTCGGTGGCGGCGGAGGTCAGCCGCAGGACGGCCTCGCAGTGCACCTTCAGCATCTTCAGCTCGTCCGCCATGGAGACGTCGAGATAGCGGCCCTTGTTGCCGAAACCGGCGTTGTTCACCAACAGGTCGACGGGGTTCTTGCGGTCCCCGAGGCGGGCGGCGACCGACTCGATACCGGCGTCCTCGGAGAGGTCCGCGGTGAGCACCTCCGCCTCGATGCCGTGCCGGTCGTGCAGTTCCGTCGCCTGTTCGCGCAGCCGTTTCGTGTCGCGCGCCACCAGCACCAGGTTGTGCCCGTCAGCGGCGAGCCGCCGCGCGAACGCGGCACCGATCCCCGCGGTCGATCCTGTGATCAGAGCCGTTGTCATGGCTGAAGAGTAGGCGGCCGAAGGACGCGCGTCCCCCTTCCGCAGGGGCTCTTCCCGCGCCGAAGAACCCCACGGCAACGGCTTGGTGACACTCCATCCGCCACTCTGGACAAAGCGGTCCTGACGTCGTTTCAGCCGCCGTGTTTCGCCATGTACTCCCGCGCCCGCTCCCTCCATTCCGGATGCAGTGCCTCACCCGCCGCCGACAGCCGCGGCAGCAGATCCCGCTCGGTGGTCACCGCGCGGAACGCGACCGCGACCGTCACGTCGTGGTCCGGGCGGTGGACGATCTCCAGCGGGTCGCCCGCGCGGATCTCACCCGGTTCGACCACCCGCAGATAGGCGCCCGGAGCGCCCTCGCGCGTGAACCGCTTGACCCACTGCCTCTCGCCCAGATGGCCCTGGAAGGTGAGGCAGGGAATCCGCCCGGAGGTGACCTCCAGGACCAGCTCCGCGCCGATCCGCCAGCGCTCCCCGATCAGCGCCCCCGACACGTCCACCCCCTCGGTCGTGAGGTTCTCCCCGAACGCCCCCGGCGCCAGCGGCCGGCCCAGGGCGCGCTCCCAGGCGTCGAGATCCTCCCGGGCGACCGCGTACACCGCCTGGTCGTTCCCGCCGTGGTAGCGCAGTTCGGCGATCTCGTCCCCCGCGAGACCGCTGCCGCCGGTCCCCTTCGGCCCCGGCGCCGACACCTGTACCGGCCCGGCCACCGGACGTTTGTCGATGCCGGTCAGCCCCTCGGGGTGATCGGTGTACGGAACGGGCGTCAGACGCCCCGCATTCACGGACAGAACCTTCATGCGTCCACGGTAGGCGGCCGGATCTCAAAGAGTCGAGATACTTCGGGCTGTCATACCCAAGAGCCACTTATGGCCAAGGCTATGCTCGCCCCCGTGCTCGAACCCCGTCACCTGCGTGTCCTGCGCGCCGTCGCCACCACCGGTTCCTTCTCCGCCGCCGGCCGCGCTCTCGGCTGCACCCAGCCGGCGGTCAGCCAGCAGATGAAGGCGCTGGAGACCGCCGTCGGCACCCCGCTGCTGGTGCGCGGCGGACGCGAGACGCGGCTCACCGAGGCGGGCGAGGCCCTGGTGCGGCACGCCGCCGGCATCCTCGCCGGGCTGACGGCCGCCGAGGAGGAGGTCGCGGCGATCGCCGGACTGCGCGCCGGCCGGGTCCGCCTGGTCTCCTTCCCCAGCGCCGGTTCGACGCTGGTCCCCACCGCCCTGGCCGCCCTGCGCGCCGCCCACCCCGGCACCCGCGTCTACCTGGAGGAGGCCGAACCCCCGGGCTCGGTGACCCTCCTGCGCGACGGCGACTGCGACGTGGCCCTGGCGTTCCGGTACGAGAACGCCGCGGCCGACGACGAGGAGTGGGCCGACCTCGTGGTGCGGCCCCTGCTGACCGACCGGCTCGTCGCGCTCGTACCGGAACGCCATGCCCTCGCGCGCGGGGCGTCCGTCGGGGTGGGCGACCTCGCGCACGAGCCGTGGATCGCGGGCTGTCCGCGCTGTCGCCGCCAACTGGTCCAGGCGTGCGAGAGCGCCGGGTTCACCCCGCGCATCGACTTCGCGACCGACGACCACCCTTCCGTCGTCGGCCTGGTCGCCGCGGGTCTCGGGGTCGCGGTGCTGCCCCGGTTGGCCCTGACGTCCGTTCGGCCGCGTGGCGTACGCGCGCTGGTGCTCGAACCGGCCGTCCGGCGCGAGGTCGTCGCGCTCACGCTGCCCGACCTCGCCCGGGTACCGGCGGTGGCGGCGACGCTGGACGAACTGGAGCGGGCCGTCGTACGGCGGTGAGCCGGGGCACACGCGCGTACCCCGACCCACCGGTCACACCGGTGCTTCCCCCCCCATCTGGGGAGAAACGTTCCTTCATGTGTTCGATACGGCGGCCGTCTCGACCGCCGCCGTGACGAGGCGGTTGCGTGCCCGCCCCATCAGCTCCTCGCGCTCGTCCTCGGTCAGCCCGCCCCACACGCCGTACGGCTCACGCACCGCCAGTGCGTGCGCCGCGCACTGCGCGCGGACCGGGCACCTCATGCAGACCTCCTTGGCCGAGTTCTCACGAGCGCTCCTGGCTGCCCCGCGCTCGCCTTCCGGGTGGAAGAAGAGCGAGCTGTCGACCCCGCGGCAGGCAGCGAGGAGCTGCCAGTCCCACAGGTCCGCGTTCGGTCCGGGAAGGCGGGAGAAATCTGCCATTGCGTGACCCCTTGTAGCCGTGCTGAGCGGATACGGTGCCTATGGACCGTACAACTACGATCTAAGGAGATGAAAATATGACTCATTGCGAATCTAGCCTCAGACACCACTGAAAGGGAAGAAAAGGGTCCAAATGGGGCGCCGGTTGTGATGAAACGGCGAGGGTCCGTTGCGCCTGTCTGCACCGTCCGAGCACCCTCACGTAGAGTGCCGAAGAGGCTACGCAGCCCCGTAACTCTTTCGAGTGACCATCGTTGAGAGTGGCGGAGGCGGTTGAAAACACAAAAGCTCGGGCGGGTGTCCGAGCCGGTCGACCGCACAGGTGAATACGTACCAGCCTGGAGGCACAAGGTGACGCGCATCAGCTGCGGAGGGCGGCCATGACTTCCGTCCTCGTCTGCGACGACTCCCCGCTCGCCCGAGAAGCGCTGCGCCGCGCGGTCGCGACCGTGCCCGGCGTCGAGCGCGTGACCACTGCTGCCAACGGCGAGGAAGTCCTCCGCCGCTGGGGCGCGGACCGCTCGGACCTGATCCTGATGGACGTACGCATGCCCGGACTGGGCGGCGTCGAGACCGTACGGCGGCTGCTGTCCGCCGACCCCGGTGCGCGCATCATCATGCTCACCGTCGCCGAGGACCTGGACGGCGTGGCCCTCGCGGTCGCCGCCGGAGCCCGCGGCTACCTGCACAAGGACGCGTCCCGCGCGGAGCTGCGCGCGACCGTCACCCAGGCGCTCGCCGACCCCACGTGGCGACTGGCCCCCCGGCGGCTCCGTTCGGCCGAGATGGGCGCTGCGCCGACGCTCACCGCGCGGGAGATCCAGGTGCTCGAAGGAATGAGCCACGGACGGTCCAACGCGGAGATCGGGCGCGAGCTGTTCCTCTCCGAGGACACCGTGAAGACGCACGCGCGCCGGCTGTTCAAGAAGCTGGGCGCGTCGGACCGCGCGCACGCGGTGGCGCTGGGCTTCCGGTGGGGGCTCGTCCGCTGAAGGCGGCTCCGCCGGCGGGACCGGACGCCTGCGAGGGCGGCGTGTTCTGCCGTCGGACGGGTGCGGGTGCGTCGTGGCTTGTCGCTCCCCGTGGCGGAGCCACCTGGCGGCACCGCTCCGCACCCCATACCGGTACTGCGCCTGGCGGCGTTTCCAGAGTCATCTTGGACACACTTCCCGTGCGCCGCGGTCGTTCGTCGCCCGCCGACTCTCCGCTGGTGAGCGGGGCGGTGGGGGGTCGTGCGCGTCGGCCGTACGGGGTGGGTCGCCCGAGGCGCGCTGCTCGTTTCGGCGGGGATGCCGCATGCTTGAGGGGTGGAGTTCCTCGGGGACGAGTCGGCCGAGCGGGAGGGGAGGGCGCGGGGGATGAGTTCCGGCGCACCTGCTCATAACGCTTCGGTGCACAACGAAGAACACGGCGCCACGGACGAGACGGCCGGAGTGCACCATGGACCGATGCGTGATGACGAGCCGGTCCGTGCCCAGGGGACGACCGGCGCCCTCGTCCACCGCGCGGTGGACGGCGACGAGCAGGCCACTCACGACCTGCTCGCCCACGTCCACCCGCTGGCCCTGCGCTACTGCCGTACCCGTCTCTCGCGCCTCCCCGGGGACGCGCGGCACTTCGTGGAGGACCTCGCGCAGGAGGTCTGCGTCGCCGTCCTCCTCGCCCTGCCGCGCTACCGCGACACCGGCCGCCCCTTCGAGGCGTTCGTCTTCGCCATCGCCGCCCACAAGGTCGCCGACCTCCAGCGCGCCGCGATGCGTCACCCCGGCTCCACCGTCGTCCCCTCCGACGAGATGCCGGAGCGGCCGGACGACTCCCTCGGCCCCGAGGAGCGCGCCCTGCTCAGCAGCGACGCCGCCTGGGCCAAGAAACTCCTCGCCAACCTCTCCGAGAACCAGCGGGAGCTGCTCCTGCTGCGCATCGCCGTGGGGCTGACGGCCGAGGAGACCGGCCAGATGCTCGGCATGTCGCCCGGCGCCGTCCGGGTGGCCCAGCACCGGGCCCTGAGCAGGCTGCGGGCGCTGGCGGAGCAGTGAGGTAAGGGGCGTCGGCCGGGATCACGCCCCTTACCGAGGGCTCCTTGGTTGAACAGGTCGCTCGTCAGTTCCGTACGAACATACGAAGCCCGAGGTCACCTCGTACCGTGGAATTTGCGGCCCCTGCTTCCCGTTAGCATGGACATCCGCACCGATCAAGGCCATTTGGGGAAGGTGTCATGACTGCCAACGTCGACGGAGTGCCCGACAAGTTCGCGACTCTCGGGTTGACCTACGACGACGTGCTGCTGCTGCCGGGAGCCTCCGAGGTCCTCCCGAACGCGGTCGACACCTCGTCCCGCATCTCCCGCAACGTCCGGGTGAACATCCCCCTGCTGTCGGCCGCCATGGACAAGGTCACCGAGTCCCGCATGGCGATCGCCATGGCCCGCCTCGGCGGCGTCGGCGTGCTGCACCGCAACCTGTCCGTCGAGGACCAGGTCAACCAGGTCGACCTCGTGAAGCGCTCCGAGTCCGGCATGGTCTCCGACCCGATCACGGTCCACCCGGAGGCGACCCTCGCCGAGGCCGACGCCCTGTGCGCGAAGTTCCGCATCAGCGGCGTCCCGGTCACCGACCCGTCCGGCAAGCTCCTCGGCATCGTCACCAACCGCGACATGGCCTTCGAGAGCGACCGCGCCCGCCAGGTCCGCGAGGTCATGACCCCGATGCCGCTGGTCACCGGCCACGTCGGCATCTCCGGCAGCGACGCGATGGAACTGCTGCGCCGCCACAAGATCGAGAAGCTCCCGCTGGTCGACGACGCGGGCGTCCTCAAGGGCCTCATCACCGTCAAGGACTTCGTCAAGGCGGAGAAGTACCCGAACGCCGCCAAGGACGCCGACGGCCGCCTCCTCGTCGGTGCCGCCGTGGGCGCCAGCCCCGAGGCCCTGGAGCGCGCGCAGGCGCTCGCCGAGGCCGGCGTGGACTTCCTGGTCGTCGACACCTCCCACGGCCACAACAGCAACGCCCTCAGCTGGATGGCGAAGATCAAGTCCAGCGTGAACGTCGACGTCATCGGCGGGAACGTCGCCACCCGCGACGGCGCCCAGGCCCTCATCGACGCCGGTGTCGACGGCATCAAGGTCGGCGTCGGCCCCGGCTCGATCTGCACCACGCGCGTGGTCGCCGGTATCGGTGTCCCGCAGGTCACCGCCATCTACGAGGCGTCCCTCGCCGCCCGCGCGGCAGGCATCCCGCTGATCGGCGACGGCGGCCTCCAGTACTCCGGCGACATCGGCAAGGCGCTCGCCGCCGGCGCCGACACCGTCATGCTGGGCTCCCTCCTCGCGGGCTGCGAGGAGTCCCCGGGCGAGCTGATGTTCATCAACGGCAAGCAGTTCAAGTCCTACCGGGGCATGGGCTCCCTGGGCGCCATGCAGTCCCGCGGCCAGGGCAAGTCCTACTCCAAGGACCGCTACTTCCAGGCCGAGGTCTCCGCGGACGACAAGCTCGTCCCCGAGGGCGTCGAGGGCCAGGTGCCCTACCGGGGCCCCCTCTCCAACGTGCTGCACCAGCTCGTCGGCGGCCTGCGCCAGACCATGGGCTACGTCGGCGCGGCCACCGTCGCCGAGATGGAGTCCAAGGGCCGCTTCGTCCGCATCACGTCGGCCGGTCTGAAGGAGTCGCACCCGCACGACATCCAGATGACGGTCGAGGCGCCGAACTACAGCCGCAGCAAGTAGGTCCACGCGCGCGTGCGGCTCGGCAAAGGCGGTCCCGGGAACTCCGGGGCCGCCTTTGTCATACCCGTCGGCGATACTGGGAGGCGCTGCAACGCAACAGGGAAAGGCCACAGACGTGACTGAGATCGAGATCGGGCGCGGCAAGCGCGGGCGTAGGGCGTACGCCTTCGACGACATCGCCGTCGTCCCCAGCCGCCGTACGCGGGACCCGAAGGAGGTCTCGATCGCCTGGCAGATCGACGCCTACCGCTTCGAGCTGCCGTTCCTGGCCGCCCCGATGGACTCGGTCGTCTCCCCGGCCACCGCGATCCGCATCGGCGAGCTGGGCGGCCTCGGCGTCCTCAACCTCGAAGGGCTCTGGACACGCTACGAGGACCCGCAGCCGCTGCTCGACGAGGTCACCGAGCTGCCCTCCGAGCAGGCGACGCGCCGCCTCCAGGAGATCTACGCCGCGCCGATCAAGGAGGAGCTGATCGGCCGCCGCATCAAGGAGGTGCGCGACGCGGGCGTGGTCACCGCCGCCGCGCTCTCCCCGCAGCGCACGGCCCAGTTCTCCAAGGCCGTCGTCGACGCGGGCGTGGACATCTTCGTCATCCGGGGGACGACGGTCTCCGCGGAGCACGTCTCCGGGTCGCACGAACCGCTCAACCTCAAGCAGTTCATCTACGAACTCGACGTCCCGGTGATCGTCGGCGGCTGCGCCACGTACACGGCCGCCCTGCACCTCATGCGCACGGGCGCGGCGGGCGTCCTCGTCGGCTTCGGCGGCGGCGCCGCGCACACCACGCGCAACGTCCTGGGCATCCGGGTGCCGATGGCGACCGCCGTGGCGGACGTCGCCGCCGCGCGCCGCGACTACATGGACGAGTCCGGCGGCCGGTACGTCCACGTCATCGCCGACGGCGGTGTCGGCTGGTCCGGCGACCTCCCCAAGGCGATCGCCTGCGGCGCCGACGCCGTCATGATGGGCTCGCCGCTCGCCCGTGCCACCGACGCGCCCGGCAAGGGGCACCACTGGGGCATGGAGGCCGTCAACGAGGAGCTGCCGCGCGGCAAGAAGGTGGACCTCGGGACCGTCGGCACGATCGAGGAGGTCCTCACCGGGCCGTCCCACACTCCCGACGGCTCCATGAACTTCTTCGGCGCGCTGCGGCGGGCCATGTCGACGACCGGGTACAGCGAGCTCAAGGAGTTCCAGCGGGTCGAGGTCGTGGTCGCGGATTCGCAGGACCGGCGGTAGCCGGTCGTACGACGCCTGAAGGGGCTGGTCGCCGCAGGTGCGGTGATCGGCCCCTTTTCGGTTTTCTTGAGGCTTGTGGTGGGGGGCGCGCGAAGTGAAATGGGGGGCGTGCGGTGGTGAACGGGGTTTGAGGGAAGGTTTCTGCTGATCGTCTGGCGATAGCGTCCTTCTCGTGGCGCTCCAGGTTTCTGACAGCGCCCCCTTCCAGGGATTTGATCCGGACCCCGTCCCCTCGGGGCCCGGCCCGATTCCCGACGAAGCCGTCCACCGGGCTACTGGGCGGTGCCGTGGAAGGGGGCGCCCATGGGCCGCCACCGCAAGCCCACCCGCTGGGACAAGGTCCGTCTTCGGATGGTCCAGTTCAAGAGGAGGTGGATCTTGCGGCTGTTCGGATGGTGAGTGGCCGCCCCCAAAGAAACTAGGGGCGGAACACCCATGAACCATCCGGGAGCCTGCCGCAGTACCCGCTGCGGTGGGCTCCCACCCTTTAGGCGTGATGGTGAATGGCCGTCCCTGCAAAGCCCAGGGGCGGACACCCCGTAGCCCATCCACGAGTCCACCTCAGTAGCCTGCTGTGGCCGACTCCGCCTGCCTCCAAGGTACTGGCCCTCGCCCGCCCCGCGCCACCAACCCCAGAAGTGCGCCCCTCTCGCACGCCCCCTTTCACAACCGATGCGCCGCCCCCGTAGGCGTCGCCCCCCGCGTGTCCAGCAGAAGCTGCGCCTTCACCGACAACCCCTGAAGGTCGTACGTCCGGTGCTGCTGGAGGAGGATCGTCAGGTCGGCGTCGGCGGCGGCCTCGTAGAGGGAGTCGGCGCGGGGGACGGGGCGGTCGAGGACGTTCCAGGAGGGGACGTGGGGGTCGTGGTAGCTGACGGAGGCGCCTAGCTCCATCAGGCGGACGGCGATCTCGCGCGCGGGGGTGTTCTGCTGGTCGGAGAGGTCCTGCTTGTAGGTGACGCCCAGGAGGAGGACGCGGGCGCCGCGCGCTGACTTGCCGTGTTCGTTGAGGAGAGCGGCGGCGCGCTGGACGACGTACCGGGGCATGCGGGTGTTGACCTGCTGGGCGAGTTCGACCATGCGCAGGGGGCCGCCGGGGTGGTCGAGGGGGACGGAGTGGCCGCCGACGCCGGGTCCTGGACGGAACGCCTGGAAGCCGAACGGCTTGGTCTCGGCGCACCGGATGACGTCCCAGAGGTCGACACCCAGACGGTGGCAGAGGATCGCCATCTCGTTGACGAGCGCGATGTTGACGTGCCGGAAGTTGGTCTCCAGGAGCTGCACGGTCTCCGCTTCCCGCAGCCCCCGCGCGCGGACGACCTTGTCGGTGAGCCGTCCGTAGAACGCGGCGGCGGACTCCGTGCAGGCGGGGGTGAGGCCGCCGATGACCTTCGGGGTGTTGGCCGGCGTGAAGGCGCGGTTGCCGGGGTCGACGCGGCTGGGGGAGTGCGCGAGGTGGAAGTCACGTCCCGCGCGCAGGCCCGAGGTCTCCTCCAGGAGGGGCCGCAGGAAGTCCTCGGTCGTCCCGGGGTGCACCGGCGATTCGAGGATCACGGTGGTGTGCGGGCGCAGGTGCCCGGCGAGGGTGCGGGCGGCCGACTCCACCGCGCCGAGGTCGAGTCCGCCGTCCGCGTCGCGCGGGGTGGGCGCGCAGATCACCGCCGTGCGGACGCGGCCGAGTTCGGCGGGGTCGGTGACGACGCGGAAGCCTCCGGCGAGCATCCGGCGCAGTTCGGCGGGGGTGAGGGAGCCGGGTTCGGGGCCGGTCCGGTAGCCGATGGTGGGGATGCCTGCGGCGACCGCGGCCTGGGCCAGGGGCAGGCCGAGGGGGCCGAGTCCGATGACGGCGAGATCTGCGGGCATGGCGTGGGCCGTCCTTCCCAGTCACCGAGAACGGTGGGGTTAACCGAAGCGGGGCGGGTACGCAAGCCCTGTGGACTGGACGAGCGAGCGCAATGTCAGACTAGGAGTAAATATGACCGATATGCGGGATTGGTTGGGTGTGTTGTCCACAGGTGTGGCCTGAGGCGGACAAGGCGGTCAGAATCTGAGCGGGGGGCGAGGTGATCGACGGCGGGAGGCGACGGTGAGGACAGCGACACTGGGACCGGTACAGCGTGCCGAGTCCCTGGCGGAGATGGCCGAGCGCGAGCTGGACGTGCTGGTCGTCGGGGCTGGAGTGGTCGGCGCGGGGACGGCCCTCGACGCCGTCACCCGGGGCCTGTCGACCGGCCTCGTCGAGGCCCGGGACTGGGCGTCCGGCACCTCCAGCCGCTCCAGCAAGCTCATCCACGGCGGCCTGCGCTACCTGGAGATGCTCGACTTCGCCCTCGTCCGCGAGGCCCTGAAGGAACGCGGCCTCCTCCTGGAGCGCCTCGCGCCACACCTCGTCAAGCCGGTGCCGTTCCTCTACCCGCTGCGCCACAAGGGCTGGGAGCGCCTGTACGCCGGTTCCGGCGTCGCCCTCTACGACGCGATGTCGATGGCCCGGGGCCACGGCCGGGGCCTGCCGGCGCACCGCCACCTGAGCCACCGTCACGCCCTGCGCGTCGCCCCCGCCCTGCGCAAGGACGCCCTCGTCGGCGCCCTCCAGTACTACGACGCCCAGATGGACGACGCCCGCTTCGTCGCCACCCTGGTCCGCACCGCCGCCTCGTACGGCGCGAAAGTCGCCAACCGCGCGCGGGTGACCGGGTTCCTGCGGGAGGGCGAGCGGGTCGTCGGCGCGCGCGTGCAGGACGTCGAGGCGGGCGGGGAGTACGAGATCCGGGCCCGGCAGATCGTCAACGCGACCGGGGTGTGGACCGACGACACACAGGCGATGGTCGGCTCGCGCGGCCAGTTCCACGTCCGGGCGTCCAAGGGCATCCACCTCGTCGTCCCGAGGGACCGCATCAACTCCTCGACGGGGCTGATCCTGCGCACCGAGAAGTCCGTGCTGTTCGTCATCCCCTGGGGGCGGCACTGGATCGTCGGGACGACCGACACCGACTGGGACCTCGACAAGGCGCACCCGGCCGCGTCCAGCGCCGACATCGACTACCTGCTGGAACACGTCAACTCGGTCCTCGCGACGCCCCTGACCCGGGACGACGTCGAGGGCGTGTACGCCGGACTGCGGCCCCTGCTGGCCGGCGAGTCGGACGCGACCAGCAAACTCTCCCGCGAGCACACCGTCGCCCACCCGGTGCCGGGGCTCGTCGTCGTCGCGGGCGGCAAGTACACGACGTACCGGGTGATGGCGAAGGACGCCGTCGACGAGGCCGTCCACGCGCTGGACCAGCGGGTCGCCGCCTGTGTCACCGAGGACGTCCCGCTGCTCGGCGCCGAGGGGTACCGGGCGCTGTGGAACGGGCGGGCGAGGCTCGCCGCGCAGGCCGGGCTGCACGTCGTGCGCATCGAGCATCTGCTGAACCGGTTCGGCGCGCTCGCGCAGGAGGTGCTGGACCTGATCGCCGGGGACTCCTCGCTCGGCGAGCCGCTCCAGGGGGCCGACGACTATCTGCGCGCCGAGGTCGTCTACGCCGCCTCCCACGAAGGGGCCCGGCACCTCGACGACGTGCTGACCCGGCGGACCCGGATCTCCATCGAGACCTTCGACCGGGGCACCCGCTGCGCCCGCGAGGTCGCTTCGCTGATGGCGCCGGTCCTCGGCTGGGACGCGGGGCAGGTCGAGCGGGAGGTTCAGCACTACGAGAAGCGGGTGGAGGCGGAGCGGGAGTCGCAGCGGCAGCCGGACGATCTGACGGCGGACGCGGCGCGGCTGGGGGCGCCGGACATCGTGCCGTTGTGAGAGAGCGGGGACTTGAGGGCCGCTCGGGGTGGGTCGGGGTGGGGTCGGGGCGGCTCGGGCTCGGGCGACATCACCCGGACGAGTGACCCCCTGCCGGGATCTCTGCCCGGCTCCCCGCCGTTCTACGGGTATCGCGGGCAGAACTCGGCGGAGAGCAGGGCCGGTTCGAGGTCGGGGGAGGCCGGCGTGGTGGTGTTCACGCGGAAGGTGAGGGTGTGCCGGCCGCCGAGGGTGGCCGCGGTGCGCACGTAGCTGCCGGAGATACGGCCGTCGTGCCCCCACACCGTGACACCGCAGGGCAGCTTCGTGGGGAACAGGCCCATGCCGTACAGGCCGTGTGCGGCGCGGGTGTCCAGCATCTCGCGCAGCCGGCGCGGGGGCAGGAGCGTTCCGGACAGGAGTGCCGAGTAGAAGCGGTCGAGGTCGGCGAGCGTGGTCACCAGCTCGCCGGCGGCCCCGGCGACGCGAGGGTCGAGATCGGTGACGTCGGAACCGTCGCTCGCGTAGGCGCGGCCGTGAGGTGAGGGAAGAGTCGTACGGGAGCCAGGGAAGGAGGTGCCTGCCAGACGGAGCGGAGCGATGATGCGGCGCTCGGCCTCGGCGGCGTAGGAGCGGCCGGTGACCCGGTCGACGACCAGGCCGAGCAGGACGTAGTTGGTGTTGGAGTAGGAGAAGCGGCCTCGGTCGGCCGGAGGGTGGGTGAGGGCCAGACGAACGGCTTGCAGAGCGGTGACGGGGACGGTCCCCCGGGTGTCCCGGGTGAAGTCGTACAGGCCGCTGGTGTGGGTGAGCAGGGAGCGCAGGGTCAGCGCGCGGCCGTCGTTGCCGGCTCCCCGCACCAGTCCGGGCAGGTACCGCTCCACCGGGTCGGACAGCGACAGGCGGTGCTCCGCGGCCAGTTGGAGCACCACGGTGGCGACGAAGGTCTTTGTGACGCTGCCGGCGCGGAAGTGGTCGTCGCGGGAGATCCCGGTCCCGGCGGACGCGTACCGGCTGCCGCCCGTGTCCTGCGCCAGGAGGGCGGCGGCCGGTGCCTTCCCCCGGGAGACCAGCAGGGGCAGCAGGGACTGCGGGGACGGGTCGACCGTCGCGCGGGAACCGGCCGTCGCGAGTTCCAGAAGAAGGAGGGCGACGGCCACGACCAGCAGGCTCCGGGGCGGTGGCATCGCGGGTCCTCCTCAGGTGGTGGGGGCCATGATGCAGGCCGCAGATGGGGGTGAGGTGAGACGGCGATGGGGGAGGCGTGGGGTTGACGTGACGGTCGCGGGCAACTGGCCCTGGGCGGTGGAGAGTTCAGCCGCTTCGGGGGCCGGTGCGGTGAATGTCCGGGTGGGTGTGGCGGGTTGACGGAGGTCGGTGGCGCGGAAGGGAGGTGAGGGTGGCTGAACTGCGGTGTACCTATTGGCCGGAATGTGGAGGGGAGGGGTGCGAGGAGAGGGGGGTCTGGGCGTCGGGCACTTGGCGGGTAGGGGACAATGAAGGCTCTGTCAGGGCGGGTTGCATGAGGGGACGCATGTCGGAGGCGGAGCGGGCGGGGACATCTCGTCAGGACAAGAGCGCACGTCTCCTCGCCGGGCGGTACCGGCTGGGAGGCGTACTCGGCCGCGGCGGCATGGGGACGGTGTGGCGTGCCGAGGACGAGACGCTCGGGCGGACCGTCGCCGTCAAGGAGCTGAGGTTCCCGTCGAGCATCGACGACGAGGAGAAGCGCCGGCTGATCACGCGGACGCTGCGCGAGGCGAAGGCCATCGCGAAGATCCGCAACAACAGCGCGGTGACCGTCTTCGACGTGGTCGACGAGGACGACCGGCCGTGGATCGTCATGGAGCTGGTCGAGGGCAGGTCGCTCGCCGAGGTCATCCGTGAGGACGGCCTGCTCACGCCCCGGCGCGCGGCCGAGGTCGGGCTCGCGATCCTCGACGTGCTGCGGGCGGCGCACCGCGCGGGGATCCTGCACCGGGACGTGAAGCCGTCGAACGTGCTGATCGCCGAGGACGGCCGGGTCGTCCTCACCGACTTCGGGATCGCACAGGTCGAGGGCGACCCGTCCATCACCTCGACGGGCATGCTCGTCGGCGCCCCCTCCTACATCGCCCCCGAGCGCGCCCGCGGCCACAAGCCGGGCCCCGCGGCGGACCTCTGGTCGCTGGGCGGCCTGCTGTACGCGTCGGTCGAGGGCGCCCCGCCGTACGACAAGGGCTCCGCGATCGCGACCCTCACGGCCGTGATGACCGAGCCGCTGGAGGAGCCGAAGAACGCCGGCCCCCTGCGGGACGTCATCTACGGGCTGCTGACGAAGGACCCCCTGCGACGGCTCGACGACGCCGGCGCGCGGGCGCTGCTGGAGAAGATCGTCTACGCGCCGGAGCCCGAGACGACGCAGTCGATGGACCGGACGCAGATCGTGCCGATCGCGGCGGCGCCCGAGACCCCCGCGAAACCGGCCGGGAAGGCGCGGCCCGAGACGAAGGCGACGGTCGGCGCGGGAGTCCCCGCCGCGCGGACCGCGAGCGGCGGGCCCGTCCCGGCGACCGCTC
>NZ_JBTYMC010000125.1:0-18196 GCF_054880855.1 Streptomyces sp. S6
GGGCACTGTCCGCGAGGTCCCGCGGCGCGGCGATCCGGCCGTCCGCGCCCAGCCGCAGCGCGAGGCGCCGCAGGGACGCCGGATCAGGGGTGCGCAGCGTGATCCGCAGCCCCCCGTCCGGCAGCTCCTCCGCACTGTCGTGCGGGTAGTACTCGGCGACCCACCGCCCCCCGGGCCCCACCTCGACGACGACCTCGGGATCCTCGGCGGCGGGCTGCACGAGCCCCAGCGACAGGTCCCGCAGCTCCACCTCGGGCGGCGCCGACGGCTCGTCCAGGATCTTGATCTCGGCGACCCGGTCGAGCCGGAACGTCCGCCGCGCCTCGGAGCGCCTGCACCACGCCTCGACGTACGTGTGCCCCACGCTGACCAGGCGGATCGGGTCGATCTCCCGCTCGGTGACCTCGTCGCGCGCGGGCGAGTAGTAGCGGATCCACAGCCGTCGCCGCTCGGCGATCGCCCGGTCGACGTCGGCGAAGACGCCGCCCTCCGACTCGAACGTCACCGACAGCCGCGCACTCGCCCCGGCCGCCTCACCGGCCGCCGTCTCCACCTTCGCGGTGGCCCGCAGCAGCGCCTGCCGGTCGCCCTCGCGCAGCCCCGGCAGGGTGGCCACCGCACGCGCCGCGACCAGCAGCGCCGTCGCCTCGTCGGCCGCGAGACGCAACGGCTCGGCCCCCTCGGCGCCGAGGGCGGCCGGGTTGTGCCACCAGATGTGCTCGCCGTCCGTGTCGATGTCGAGGAGGTCCCCGCCGCGGAAGCTCGTCCCGCACATCGGCAGCACGTCGAGGTCGGCGACCAGCTCCTCCTCGGTGATCCCGAACGCCCGCGCCACGTCCTCGACGCGCGCGCCGGGCCGCTCCCTCAGATACGTCACCAGCGACAGCATCCGCCGCGTCTGGTCGATCGCGTTCACCGGCCGCACCGGTTTGCCCGCCATGCTCTTCCCCGTCCCCCTCAGCCCTTGGCCACGGCCCGCAGCCGGTCCACGACGTCCGCCCGCAGCTCGGCCGGACCGACGACCACGACGTCGGGACCGAACTCCACCAGCCAGGCGTCCAGACCGTGCCCGTACGGAATCTCCAACTCGTCCCAGCCGTTCCCGAGTTCCCGCACCACCGTGGCTTTCGCCCGAAGGGGGTACCCGGCCCCGGCCCGCAGCCGGATCACCGCACTGCGGTCCGCACGCTCCCCGGCCCAGCCCGCGACCGTCTCCCGCACCGTCACCACGTCCGGCACCGGCGCCGTGAACGCGGCACCCCTTGAGCGCACCCGCCCGGTGATCCGCGACAGCCTGAACACCCGCTCGGCGCCCCGGTCCCGGTCGAACCCGGCGAGATACCAGTGCCCGCGCCAGCACTCCAGCGCCCACGGCTCCACATTCCGCGGCTCGGGCCGCGCGGCCGTCACCTTCCGGTAGTCGAACTGCACCGGACGACGGTCCCGGCACGCCAGCATCAACGGCTCGAACGCCGCCTCGTGCACAGGGATACGAGGCTCCAGCGCGCCGTGCGCCTCGTACGGGTCGACGTCCTCGGGCAGCCCGGCCGCACGCAGCTTCTGCAACGCTCCCGAAGCGGCGCCCGCGAGCCTCGCCTGCTGCCACACCTTCGCGGCGAGCCCCAGCGCGGCGGCCTCCTCCGCGTCCAGCGTGATGGGCGGCAAACGGTTGCTGTCCTTGCGGGCGAGGTAGCCGACCTCGCCGTCCAGGTTCTCCACCGTCTCGATGACCAGGCCGAGTTCGCGCAGATCGTCCTTGTCGCGCTCGAACATCCGGTTGAAGGCGTCGTCCACACCCGCTTCGAGATACGCCTCGATGGATTCGCGCAACTCCCTTTTGCTGAGCGGTCTGCGCGTCCCCAGCAGACACAGCGCCAGGTTCATGAGCCGCTCTGCCTTGGCAATGGCCATCGACGCCCTTCGCCTTTCCTATGGTGCTTCCGACGGATGACCGTACCGCCCCGCGCCGTCCGGGCAAAAGCCGAGGCCCATGCCCGTACAGGCATGGGCCTCACCCGGTCACCGCCGGTCGTGCGCCGCTCAGACCGCGATCAGGTCCACCACGAAGATCAGGGTGGAACCGGCCGGGATCGCCGGGGTCGGGCTCTGGTCGCCGTAGCCCAGGTGCGGCGGGATCGTCAGCTGACGACGGCCGCCGACCTTCATGCCCTCCACGCCCTTGTCCCAGCCCTGGATGACCCGGCCGGCACCCAGCGGGAACTTGAACGCGGAACCGCGGTTCCAGCTCGCGTCGAACTCCTCACCGGTGGCGAAGGTGACGCCGACGTAGTGCACGGTCACCATCTGACCGGCCTGCGCGACCTCGCCGTCACCCTCCCAGATGTCCTTGATCTCAAGGTCCGCCGGCGGCTGGCCCTCGGGGAAGTCGATCTCGGGCTTCTCGATGCTCACGTCAAACTCCTGGTCGTTCACAAAAAGGAAACCCGCACAGTCTTACATTTTCTCGCGCGTCACGAGGCCGCGAGGATGTCCACCGTGAACACCATCGTCGACGTCTTCCCGATCCCGCTGTCCTGCGGCGGGTTGTCGCCGTAGCCCAGCGCCGGGGGGACCACGATGACGACGCGGCTGCCGACCTTCTTGCCGGTCAGCCCCTGCGCCCAGCCCTTGACGACCTGCTGGAGCGAGAACGACGTCGGCTGGTCGCGCTTGTAGGAGGAGTCGAACTCCTTGCCGGTCTCCCAGACGACACCCTTGTACTGCACGACGAGCGTGGAGTCCGCCTTCACCACCGCGCCGTCGCCCTCGATGACGTAGTTCGCCACCAGGTCCTTCGGCGCCGCCGACTTGGGGATGTCCACCGAGGGCGCCTTGCCGTCCGTGTTCGTGCCCACCTTCGGGAGCTTCGCGTCGTCCTGCGCGACGTCCTTGCCCTTCGCGGAGGACTTGCCGTTGAACGTGTCCTGCACGTCCACCACGAACACCAGCGTGTCCGTGCCCTTGATGCCCGCCTGCGACTGGCCCTGCGCGCCGTACCCCCAGGTCGGCGGGACCGAGAGCTCCACCCGGCTGCCCGCCTTCCTGCCCGCCAGCGCGTACCGCCAGCCGTCGATGATGCTGCCCTTGGCGAGCTGGATGAACAACGGGGTCTTACGGTCGTAGGAGTTGTCGAACACCTTCGCCGTGTCCCAGATCTGGCCCAGGTAGTGGGCCCACACGAAGTCGCCCTCGGCGATCGTCTTCCCGCTGCCCGCGACCAGCGTCTTCACCGCGAGCTGGTCCGACGGCTTGCCGCTGCCCTTCGCCACGGTCGGCTTCTCGCCGAACTTCTGACCCGCCGTCACGGCCGGCAGCGGGCCGTCCACGATCTTCGGCGCCGGAGCCGCCGACGGGTCCTTCGAGGCGGACTGCGACGCGCTGTCGCTCGCCTTGCTGGAGTCGGACTTGTCGTCGCCACAGCCGGCGAGCGTGACCAGTCCCACGGGGACGGCGGCGAGAATCAGGGAGCGTCGGCGCACGGTGGAAGCCTCGTAATCGGTCGAACTTGTGGATGGCGTGCGCGCAACTCTACGGCGTGCAAAGGGCGCCGTACGGAAAACGTACGGCGCCCGTGTTGCGTTCCGGTCTGTCACCGGAACGTGTCCCTCACATCCCGGCGATCAGCTTCTCCACCCGGTCGTCGACCGAACGGAACGGATCCTTGCACAGGACCGTCCGCTGCGCCTGGTCGTTCAGCTTCAGATGCACCCAGTCGACCGTGAAGTCCCGGCGCTGCTCCTGCGCCCGCCGGATGAAGTCACCCCGCAACCGCGCCCGAGTGGTCTGCGGGGGCACCGACTTGCCCTCGAAGATCTTCAGGTCGTTGCAGATCCGCGCCGCCTGCCCCTTGCGCTCCAGCAGGTAGTACAGACCCCGGCGACGGTGGATGTCGTGATAGGCGAGGTCGATCTGCGCCACCCGCGGATGCGACATCGTCATGTTGTGCTTGGCCCGGTACCGCTCGATCAGCTGGTACTTCATCACCCAGTCGATCTCGGTACCGATCCGGTCCAGGTCCTCCGCCTCGATCGCGTCCAGCGTCCGGCCCCACAGTTCGAGGACCTGCTCGACCGTGCCCGTCCGGATACCGCGCCGCTCACAGAAGTCGACGGCCTTCTCGTAGTACTCGCGCTGCACCTCCAGCGCCGACGCCTCCCGCCCGCTCGCCAGACGCACCTTGCGCCGGCCCGTGATGTCGTGACTGACCTCGCGGATCGCCCGGATCGGGTTCTCCAGCGTCAGATCCCGCATCACCGTGCCCGCCTCGATCATCCGCAGCACCAGGTCGGTCGCGCCGACCTTCAGCAGCATCGTCGTCTCCGACATGTTCGAGTCGCCCACGATCACATGCAGACGGCGGTAGCGCTCCGCGTCCGCGTGCGGTTCGTCACGGGTGTTGATGATCGGCCGGGAGCGTGTCGTCGCCGAGGAGACGCCCTCCCAGATGTGCTCCGCCCGCTGGCTCACGCAGTACACCGCGCCGCGCGGGGTCTGGAGCACCTTGCCCGCACCGCACAGCAGCTGACGCGTCACCAGGAACGGGATCAGGATGTCCGCGAGACGGGAGAACTCCCCGTGCCGCGCGACCAGATAGTTCTCGTGGCAGCCGTAGGAGTTACCGGCCGAGTCCGTGTTGTTCTTGAAGAGGTAGACGTCGCCCGCGATTCCTTCCTCGTGCAGGCGCCGTTCCGCGTCCACCAGAAGTCCTTCGAGAATGCGCTCGCCGGCCTTGTCGTGAGTCACCAGTTCGGTCACGTTGTCACATTCGGGTGTCGCGTATTCGGGGTGCGAACCCACATCCAGATAGAGGCGGGCTCCGTTCCGCAGAAAGACATTGCTGCTGCGGCCCCATGACACGACACGGCGGAAGAGGTACCGCGCCACCTCGTCAGGAGACAGACGCCGCTGTCCCCTGAACGTGCACGTGACGCCGTACTCGTTCTCCAGCCCGAAAATGCGGCGGTCCATGACTGAACATTACGCCCGATCGCCGGAACTGAAACGGGGTTCGACAGCACGGTTCAGATCATTTTCCGACGCCACCACAGCAACAGTGCGAGAAGCCGGCACCTCCATTACCCTCCTGGTCGCCAGCAAAACCAGCAGCGCGGCACCACCCGCGAGAGCCGGCACCGCGAACCCCCACAGCGTGCCGCCCGCCTCCACCACCGGCCCCGTCACCCCCGTCCCCGCCGACTGGCCCACCGTGAACATCGTCACCAGCCACGAGAACGCCTCCGTCACCGTCCCCCGCGGCGCGTACGAGTCGACCAGCACGAACATGCACGTGATCGCCGGCGCCAGGAACACCCCCGCCAGCGCCGTCAGCGCCACCATCGCCACAGCACCCGGACGCAACAGCAACGGCACGTAGCAGACCGCGAGGAGCGCCACGATCACCGTCAGCCGCCGCTGCGGCGACCCCGGCCACGACCGCGCCCCGTACACCGTCCCGCCCACCAGCGCCCCCAGCCCCAGCGCGGCCAGCATCCAGCCGTACACCGCGTCCCCGCCGTGCGCGTCCGCGTACGGCACCGACGCCACCGTGATCGACCCCAGCGCCACCCCGATGAACACGCACGACCCCAGCAGCGCCAGCAGCGGACGCGAGCGCAGCGCGCCCAGCCAGTGCGCCTCGCGGGGAGCCGAGCGCCAGGCACGCGAGGGCGGCGACACCACGACCGACAGCGCCCCCAGCACGCCCACCGCGTTGACCAGCAGCAGCGCCGCCCGCTCCGACCACACCGACACGCACACCGTCACCAGCAGCGGGCCGACCGTGAACATCGCCTCCTGCGCGACCGCGTCCATCGCGTACGCCGTGTGCACCTGGTCCTCGCGCTTGAGGACCGACGGCCACAGCGCCCGCAGGCCGCCCTCCAGGGGCGGTGTCAGCAGGCCCGCGACCACCACGGCGGTACAGGCGAGCCAGAGGGGGTCCAGGCCGCTCCAGGCGAACAGCGCCATCCCGGCCGCCGAACCCAGCGCCGCCGGGAGCTGCACGCGCGGCTGGCCGTGCAGGTCCACGAGACGGCCCAGCACCGGCTGGCCCACCGCGTTCGCCACGCCGTACACCGCCGCCAGCACACCCGCCAGGCTGTACGAGCCGCCCTCGGCGCGCGTGAACAGCACGACCGTGATCGCCGCCGTCGCGCACGGCAGGCGGCCCACCAGCGTGCCGGCCAGCAGCCGCAGCGCGTACCGGGCCCGCGCCACCTCCGCGTATCCCGCCAGTCCCCCGGCCATCCCGCCTCCCACCGCTCGTCCGAGGCCCCGAAAGACCTCACGTGTTACGTATAACTCCCTGAGTCATACGTACCATGACCACAAAGGATCGGTCCAGAACGGGAGGCAGGCGAACGGTGGCACGCAACTCGACGCGCCCCACGAGCCGCGACGTCGCCCAGGCCGCCGGCGTCTCCCAGGCCGCCGTCTCCCTCGTCCTCGGCGACAAATGGCGAGGCCGCGTCGCCGAGACCACCGCCGAACGCGTCCGGCAGGCCGCCCGCGACCTCGGCTACCGCCCCAACCTCGCCGCCCGCAACCTCCGCCTCGGCCACACCCGCACCGTCCTGCTCGTCGTCCCCGCCCTCACCACCGAGTTCTTCGCCGGCGTCTACACCGGCGCCGCCCGCGTCGCCGCCCGGCACGGCTTCGGCGTCGTCCTCTACCCCTCCCCCGAAGGCGTCGGCCCCGCCCGCGACCCCTTCGCCAGCGCCCAGGCCGCCCTCGACGGCGTCATCGCCTCCTCCATGGCCGCCGACGCCCTCACCGCCATCCGCGGCGACCAACTCCCCCTCGTCATGCTCGACAGCGACCCCCACGGCAGCCTCGGCGCCGCCACCGTCAACCTCGACATCGCCGACGGCACCCGCCAGGTCACCGACCACCTCCTCGGTCTCGGCCACCGCCACTTCCTCCACCTCGCGGCCGACGTCCCCTCCTGGACCTTCCAGGTCCGCGCCCACACCCTCACCACCCGCCTGACCACCACCCCCGGCACCACCCTGCGCACCGCACCCACCCCCATCACCATCGACGACGCCAGGCACGCCCTCACCGAAGCCCTCCGAACCGGCCCCCACCCCACCGCCGTCATCTGCGACGACGACAAACTCGCCGCCGGCGCCTACAAAGCCCTCCGCCGCCTCGGCCTGCGCGTCCCCGACGACATCTCCGTCACCGGCCTCGACGACCTCGCCCTCGCCACCGCCATCGACCCCGAACTCACCACCGTCCGCCTCGACGCCGAACTCTTCGGCGAACGCGGCATGCACGCCCTCCTCGCCGTCCTCGACGGCCGCACCCCCGACCAGGGCGACATCCCCGTCCACCTCGTCGTCCGCGGCTCCACCGCACCACCCCCCTGAACGACCCGTGCCCCAGCCGGAAGAACCGGCCGGGGCACGTACGGGGGATGTCAGGCAGGGACCACTACTCGCCGGACCCCTCGGCCTCCTCCGCGCTCTCCGCCTCCGTCGCCGGACCCTCCGCCTCCAGCAGACGCGACAGCTGCGGACCCACGATCCGCTTGAACTTCCGCTGCTGCGGACGCGTACGGTCCAGCACCGCCACCTCAAGACGCTCGGCCGGGATCTCCCGCTGCGTGCCGTTCGCCTCCCGCGACAACGCCTGCACCGCCAGCTTCAGCGCCTCCGACAGGCTCATGCCGTCACGGTGCCGCTGGTCCAGATAGTTGCTGATCAGCTCCGCGTTACCGCCCACCGCGACCGAACCGTGCTCGTCCACGATCGAACCGTCGTGCGGCAGCCGGTAGATCTGGTCACCCTCGACCGTCTCACCGACCTCCGCGACCACCAGCTCCACCTCGTACGGCTTCTCCGCCGACGACGAGAAGATCGTCCCCAGCGTCTGCGCGTACACGTTCGCCAGGCCACGAGCCGTCACGTCGTCCCGGTCGTACGTGTAGCCCCGCAGATCCGCGTAGCGCACACCGCCGATCCGGAGGTTCTCGTACTCGTTGTACTTGCCCGCCGCCGCGAAACCGATCCGGTCGTAGATCTCGCTGAACTTGTGCAGCGCGCGGGACGGATTCTCGCCGACGAACACGATGCCGTCGGCGTACTGGATGACCACAAGGCTGCGCCCGCGCGCGATGCCCTTACGGGCGTACTCCGCGCGGTCCGCCATCGCCTGCTGAGGAGACACATAGAACGGCGTCGACACCGGTTACCCGTCCTTTTCTGAGAGAGCGAACACCTGACAAGAAGAGTTGAGGCCCGGCGCTACAGCAGCGCGGCCCGGGGGCCGTCCGGCTGCTCCAGCCGCTTCTCCAGCACCGAACCCGAGATGCCCGCGGCCTCGGCGTCCGTCAGACGGCGGAAACCCTCGTCCGTGATCACCGTGACGATCGGGTAGATCCGGCGCGCGACATCCGGACCGCCCGTCGCCGAGTCGTCGTCCGCCGCGTCGTACAGCGCCTGCACCACCAGCGTCGTCGCCTCGGACTCCGACAGGCCGTCACGGAACAGCTTCTTCAGGGCGCCCCGCGCGAAGATCGAACCCGAGCCGACCGCCGCGTAGTTCTGCTCCTCGGAACGGCCGCCCGTCACGTCGTAGCTGAAAATGCGGCCCTTCGCGCGGTCCACGTCGAAACCGGCGAACAGCGGGACGACCGCCAGGCCCTGCATCGCCATGCCCAGGTTCGACCTGATCATCGTCGACAGGCGGTTCGCCTTGCCCTCCAGGGAGAGCTGCGCGCCCTCCACCTTCTCGAAGTGCTCCAGCTCCAGCTGGAACAGCTTCACCATCTCCACCGCGAGACCCGCCGTGCCGGCGATCCCGACCGCCGAGTACTCGTCCGCCGGGAACACCTTCTCGATGTCCCGCTGGGCGATCATGTTCCCCATCGTCGCCCGGCGGTCACCCGCGAGGATCACCCCGCCCTGGAACGTCACCGCCACGATCGTCGTCCCGTGCGGGGCCTCGATCACACCCTGCACCGCGGGCAACTGCCTATTGCCCGGCAGCAGTTGCGGTTGGTGCGCCGACAGGAAATCCATGAACGACGAGGACCCAGGCGTCAGGAAGGCAGCTGGTAGACGCCCGGTGCTACGAGTATTGGCTTCCACGAGTTTCCTTCCAGGTAGGAGGCCGCCCGACGAACCGCGTCAGGGTCGTCCCCCAACTTGCCGATGGCCGAATTGCAGTTGAAGCACAGTACGCCACGGACCCTACCCGTCTTGTGGCAGTGATCCACATGGACGGGGGGTGCCTTCAGGCAGATGACGCAGAGCCATTTCTGTTCCGCGATCATCTGGTCGCGTTGGGCTTCGGTGATGCCGTACTGCCGCTTGAGGTGATCCCGTCGCCCCTGAGCCGCCTTGCACGTCTTGCAGAGCGTGGCCAAGCCGTCCGAGGCCGTCCGGTTCCGTGTCCACTCGCTGTGCGGCTTGATCTCCCCGCAGGTCCGGCAGAGCTTGTGCCCCTCAGGCACCTCCACCTTCGGTCTGACGGTCTTCCCTTTGGCCGACTGCCGTTTCTCGTAGTAGGCGGCCGCACACTCACGGCAGTTCGCTTGCAGCCCGTCACGCATCGCCCTGTTATTGGCGAAGGCCGCCCGCGGCTTGTATTCCTTGCACCGCGAGCAACGCTTCACCTCTTGCCCATCCGGCATAGGAGCCCCCGCTCTCCCCTCCCGAAGGGGTGAATCGGACTATTCCCCACCTTTTTGAACAAATCCACGCACGAAGTCCTCTGCATTCTCTTCGAGGACATCGTCAATTTCGTCAAGAACCGAGTCGACGTCATCGCTCAGCTTCTCGTGCCGTTCCTTGAGGTCCTCCGAGCCCGACGTCTCCGCCGCCTGCTCCTCGGCCTCTTCGTTGGTCCGGGTCGCCTTCTGCTGGCCGCCGCCGGTGTCCTTGGTCGCCATGAACCTTCACCCCGCTCAGTTTCGCCCGATATGCCAGTGTGATCAGACCCTACAAGCCGGGTCTGACATCGGCCCCGCAGTTGGTGCAACGCGCGAGGGCCACCTCGATGATTCCCGGGGACGGGGGTTTCCACCCGTGCCCGGGGATCTTGTGTTCAGCCGCCGGAGAGGACCCTGACCAGGTCTTCAGCGGTTCGGCAGCGGTCCAGCAGCTCCTTGACGTGATTTCGCGTTCCGCGTAGCGGTTCCAGGGTTGGGACCCGCTGGAGGCTGTCGCGCCCGGGGAGATCGAAGATGACGGAGTCCCAGGAGGCGGCAGCGACGTCGTCGGCGTACTGGTCGAGGCACCGCCCCCGGAAGTACGCCCGGGTGTCCTCCGGCGGCGACGACTTCGCATGCTCGACCTCCGCCTCGTCCAGCAGCCGTTTCATCCGGCCACGGGCCACGAGCCGGTTGTAGAGCCCCTTCTCGGCCCGTACGTCGGCGTACTGGAGGTCGACGAGGTGCAGCCGCGCGGCGTCCCAGTCGAGGTCGTCGCGGCGCCGGTAGCCCTCCATGAGCTCCTTCTTGGCGACCCAGTCGAGCTCCCCGGCGAGGCTCATGGGGTCGTTCTCCAGCCGGGTGAGGGTGTCCTCCCAGCGGGCGAGGACGTCCTTGGTCTGGTCGTCCGCGTCGGCGCCGTAGCGCTCCTCGACGTATTTGCGGGACAGCTCGTAGTACTCCATCTGGAGCTGGACGGCGGTGAGTGTGCGTCCGCTGCGGAGGGTGACGAGGCGCTGGAGGCTGGGGTCGTGGGAGACCTGGTGGAGGGTGCGGACGGGCTGGTCGACCGCGAGGTCCACCGCGATGAAGCCGTCCTCGATCATGGAGAGGACGAGTGCGGTGGTGCCGAGTTTGAGGTAGGTGGAGATCTCGGACAGGTTCGCGTCGCCGATGATGACGTGCAGTCGGCGGTATTTCTCCGCGTCGGCGTGGGGTTCGTCGCGGGTGTTGATGATGGGCCGCTTGAGGGTGGTCTCCAGGCCGACCTCGACCTCGAAGTAATCGGCGCGCTGGCTGATCTGGAAGCCGTGTTCGTGGCCGTCCTGGCCGATGCCGACGCGTCCGGCGCCGGTGAAGACCTGGCGGGAGACGAAGAAGGGGGTGAGGTGGCGCACGATGTCCGAGAAGGCGGTCTCGCGCTTCATCAGGTAGTTCTCGTGGGTGCCGTAGGAGGCGCCTTTGTTGTCGGTGTTGTTCTTGTAGAGGTGGATGGGCTGGGCGCCGGGGAGCTGGGCGGCTCGTTCGGCGGCTTCGGCCATGATGCGTTCACCGGCCTTGTCCCACAGGACGGCGTCGCGGGGGTTCGTGACTTCGGGTGAGCTGTATTCGGGGTGGGCGTGGTCGACGTAGAGGCGGGCGCCGTTGGTGAGGATGACGTTGGCGAGGCCGATGTCCTCGTCGGTGAGCTGGCTGGCGTCGGCGGCTTCCCGGGCGAGGTCGAAGCCCCGGGCGTCGCGCAGGGGGTTCTCCTCCTCGAAGTCCCAGCGGGCCCGGCGGGCCCGGTGCATCGCCGCGGCGTAGGCGTTGACGATCTGGGACGAGGTGAGCATGGCATTGGCGTTGGGGTGGCCGGGGACGGAGATGCCGTACTCCGTCTCGATGCCCATTACTCGCCGTACGGTCATGCGGCCCTCCTTGCCCGGCGGCGCCCTCGGTGATGGGCGTCGCTCAAGTACCGCTGGTTCCTCGGTGCGTGTGCGGTGCCCGTCCCCGCACTGTGCGACTCGGCGGTACGAAAGAGCCTAGAACGCCTGCGCGCCGGCGGGGAGATCATTTGCGTCATTGCACGGTCTCGGCTTGTGGCCGGAATTTTCGTTGTGCCGGCCGGGTGCTCGGGTGTTTTCCCGTGGGTTAAAACGGGGCGGCTGCGAGTGCCCGGGGGCACCCGCAGCCGCCCTGTCTTCTTACAGGTACTGTCCGGTGTTCGCCACCGTGTCGATGGAGCGTCCGGTGTCGGCGCCCTGCTTTCCGGTGATGAGGGTGCGGATGTAGACGATCCGCTCGCCCTTCTTTCCGGAGATGCGGGCCCAGTCGTCCGGGTTGGTGGTGTTGGGGAGGTCTTCGTTCTCCTTGAACTCGTCCACGCATGCCTGGAGGAGGTGGGAGACGCGCAGGCCCTTCTGTTCTTTCTCCAGGAAGTCCTTGATCGCCATTTTCTTGGCACGCCCGACGATGTTCTCGATCATGGCGCCGGAGTTGAAGTCCTTGAAGTAGAGGACTTCCTTGTCTCCGTTGGCGTAGGTGACTTCCAGGAAGCGGTTTTCCTCGGATTCGGCGTACATGTGCTCGACGGCGGTCTGGATCATGCTGTCGACGGTGACCGTCTTGCTGCCGCCGTGTTCGCCGAGGTCGTCGGAGTGCAGGGGGAGGCGTTCGGTCAGGTACTTGCCGAAGATGTCCTTGGCGGCTTCGGCGTCCGGGCGCTCGATCTTGATCTTCACGTCGAGCCGGCCGGGGCGCAGGATGGCGGGGTCGATCATGTCCTCGCGGTTGGAGGCGCCGATGACCACGACGTTCTGGAGGCCCTCGACGCCGTCGATCTCGGCGAGGAGCTGGGGGACGATGGTGTTCTCGACGTCGGAGCTGACGCCGGAGCCGCGGGTGCGGAACAGGGACTCCATCTCGTCGAAGAAGACGATGACGGGGGTGCCTTCGCTGGCCTTCTCGCGGGCTCGCTGGAAGACGAGGCGGATCTGGCGTTCGGTCTCGCCGACGTACTTGTTGAGGAGTTCGGGGCCCTTGATGTTGAGGAAGAAGCTCTTGCCCTGGGCCTGTCCGGTGACCTCGGCGACCTTCTTGGCCAGCGAGTTGGCGACGGCTTTGGCGATGAGTGTCTTGCCGCATCCGGGGGGTCCGTAGAGCAGGACGCCCTTGGGGGGCCGCAGTTCGTGTTCCTTGAACAAGTCCGGGTAGAGGTACGGGAGTTCGACGGCGTCGCGGATGGCTTCGATCTGTCCGCCGAGGCCGCCGATCTGTTCGTAGCCGATGTCGGGGACTTCTTCGAGGACGAGTTCCTCGACCTCGCTCTTGGGCACGATCTCGTAGACGTAGCCGGAGCGGGGTTCGAGGAGGAGGGCGTCGCCGGGGCGGATGGTGACGTCGAGGAGGGGTTCGGCGAGCCGGACGACCCTCTCTTCGTCGGTGTGCCCCTGGACGAGGGCGCGTTCGCCGTCCTCCAGGATCTCTTTGAGGGTGACGATGTCGCCGACGCTCTCGTACTCCATGGCCTCGACCACGTTGAGTGCTTCGTTGAGCATCACTTCCTGGCCGCGCCTGAGGTCGTCGAGGTCGACGCTCGGGCTGACGTTCACGCGGAGTTTGCGGCCTCCGGTGAAGATGTCGGCGGTGCCGTCCTCGGTGGCTTGCAGGAAGACTCCGAAGCCGGCCGGCGGCTGGGCGAGCCGGTCGACTTCCTCTTTGAGGGCGACGATCTGGTCGCGGGCCTCGCGGAGCGTGTTGGCGAGTCGTTCGTTCTGGGCGGACACGCCGGCCAGGTTGGTCTGTAGCTCGACGATCCGCTCTTCGAGAATCCTCGTGTGCCGCGGAGAGTCGGCGAGCTTGCGGCGCAGGACGGCGATCTCCTGCTCAAGGTAGGCAATCTGCCCGGACGGGTCGTCGGACCCTCGTCCCGGGCGGATGCCGCGGTTCATGTCGTCGTCGTGGGCTGCCACGGTCCTCACCTCCTCCATGGGGAGCTGGACGCTTCCAGACCCTACCTGGGTGGGTGTCGGTTGAAACCCCTAGATCACAAAGACGGTCGGGGTGTGTCCGATCTTCACCCTTGCGCTCTCCCTCACGCCAGGGGAATACCCACCGAACATGATTGGGAAGCGGGGCCGGGTAGGGTCGAAGTGTCCAACGGCGGTCAGAGCCTGCATGGTTCCCGTGGGGCTCGGTGTTAAACGGCGGGAGTCGCGGGAGTGGTGGACGTGGTGCGGGAGGCCGGTGTCGTGGGTGGCGCGCTGGAGGTCTGGATCGACCAGGATCTCTGTACGGGGGACGGGATCTGTGTGCAGTACGCGCCGGAGGTGTTCGAGCTGGACATCGACGGTCTGGCGTATGTGCGGGGTCCGGGTGAGGAGCTGTTGCAGGCGCCGGGTGCGGTGGCGCCGGTTCCGTTGCCGTTGCTGGCGGATGTGGTGGATTCGGCGCGGGAGTGTCCGGGTGAGTGCATCCATGTACGGCGGGTTTCGGACAGCGTGGAGGTGTACGGCCCGGACGCGGAGTGACCGTGCGGTCACCCCGGGTTCTTTCGGTGTGCCGGGGTGGCTGGTTTCAGACGCTGCGGGCACCTGCGGGTGTCGTGCGGACGAACTTGTCGTCCTGCCACCGCCACTGGGCGTCGCTCTTCACGTCGGGGCAGCAACTCGGCACGTCCGGCGTGGAGTAGCCGAGGAGGGTGGCGCGGACGACGCCGTCGGTGACGGCGAGGGAGGTCACCGTGTTGCGGTCCTTCGGCGTGACGAGGGTGGCGACCACGCGGGGCCCCTGGGTGATGACGTACACGGCGTCGGGCGGGGTGCCCATGGGGGCGTCGCAGTGGACGACGGCGACGGTCTCGGGGCGGCCGTCCCCGTCGAGGTCTCCGGCGGCCTGTTTCACGATGAGCGCCTTCACGGGGCCGCAGTCCAGGGGGAACTTCACTCCGGCGACCGAGGGGGCGACGGCGGCGGGTCTGTCGTCCGCCTTCGTCGTGGGCGTGGACCCCGCGGCGGTGGCGGGGCCGGGCTGGAGCACCGAGGAGAGGGCGACGACGCCGGCGAGCGCGGTGGCGGTCGCGACCCAGTGGATGGGCCGGGTGTGGGTGTGGGCCAGTTCCGGGACGACGGGGTGCTGCACGAGTGCGCGTCTCCTGTGGGGCTGTGCCGAAAGGGGGGTGGGGGTGTCAGCATCGTGCCACAGGAGGAGGTGTGGGGGAACGGCGGGGTGAGTCACCAAAAGGCGCCGCCGTGGCCTAGTCGCTCGTAAGCAGAACCAGACCACGGCGGCGAGCCATGTTCTTTAGGGGCGCGGGGAACTGCGCGACAAGCCACGACGGCGCCGCACCCAACCACCAGCTAGCGCTCTCCCGCTCCGCCGTCGGCGTTGGGGCCGGAGTAGTCCTCGCCGTAGGCACCCTTGGCGGGGCGGCGGCGGCGCATGGGCGGCTCGACGCCGTCGGCGAGGCGGCGGGCGGTGAGCAGGAATCCGGTGTGGCCGATCATCCGGTGGTCCGGGCGGACGGCCAGGCCCTCGATGTGCCAGTTGCGGATCATCGACTCCCAGGCGGTGGGCTCGTTGAAGGAGCCGATCTCGCGGATGGACTCGACGGTCCGGGCGAGCTGCGTGGTGGTCGCGACGTAGCAGCAGAGGATGCCGCCGGGGACGAGCGCCTTGGAGACGGCCTCCAGGCACTCCCAGGGGGCGAGCATGTCGAGGATGACGCGGTCGACGTCGGTGTCGGACAGGTTGTCCTGGAGGTCACCGACGGTGAGCTGCCAGGCGGGGTGGGGGCCGCCGAAGTAGCGCTCCACGTTCTGCTGGGCGATCTCCGCGAAGTCCTCGCGGCGCTCGTAGCTGTGCAGCATGCCCTGGTCGCCGACGGCGCGCAGCAGGAAGCTGCTGAGCGAGCCGGAGCCCACGCCGGCTTCGACGACGCGGGCGCCGGGGAAGATGTCGGCGAAGGCGAGGATCTGGCCCGCGTCCTTCGGGTAGACGACGGCTGCCCCGCGGGGCATGGACAGGACGTAGTCGGGGAGCAGGGGGCGCAGCGCGAGGTAGGCGACGTTCCCGGTGGTGCGGACAACGCTGCCCTCGGGTGCGCCGATCAGTTCGTCGTGCGGGAAGGAACCCTTGTGGGTGTGGAAGTTCTTCCCGGCTTCGAGCGTGAACGTGTAGTGACGGCCCTTGGGGTCGGTCAGCTGTACCTGGTCCCCGACCTTGAAGGGCCCGCGCCTGCGGGCGGCACCGGTCGGTTCGGACATGTGAACAGCCTACCGGTGTTGCCGGGGGCCGCCGACCACGGGGCGGACGGGCGGGGGCGGTTCGGGGAGGGAGCCCCAGTGACCGGGCTCATCTTCACAGAACCTCCATTGGGGCTGGCCTTCAACCGGACTCTGCCGCGCCGGTCCCGGGCGCTGCTCATGTACAGCGTGACGACGTGGGTGATGGGGCCCTTCCAGCATGTGGGTGTGGTGCTGGCGGTCGGCGCGGTGCTCGGTGATCTGAACACCTCGCCGGTGACGCCGTGGATCCTGCCGCTGTGGGCGGTGACCATGGGGTACGCGGTGTGGATGTACTGGGAGGGGCTCAAGATCAACGCGTCGGTGTCGGGGAACGGGCGCCGGCTGTGGTGGGAGCCGGTCGCGGTGGTGGCCCTGATGCCGTTCTTCGCGCTGTGGGAGGCGGCGGGTTCCTTCCGGGGGCTGCTGCGGTATCTGCGGGGCGCGGAGAACCAGTTCGTCGTGATAGCGAAGCCGGCCTGAGAGATGCGCGCATATTTTCGTACACGCGTTCAGGCGCGTGCTCTGCCGATGCTCATGGCTCTCGCGCTGACGGCCGGTTGTGTCGCCGCGGGTGCCGGTGTCCCGGCCGGGGGCACGGCGCCCCGGTCCGCCGTCTCGTCCGCGTCCCCGGATGCGCGACCGGTCCTGGCCCGGGTCGCCCGGCCGTGGCGGGCCGGTGACCCCCAGCTCGGCGCGCAGGTGCTCTGGTACTCCTACCCGGGCGAGACCGACGCGTCCGTGCGGGTCGCCTCGGTGCGGCTGGTGAACTACATGGTCGGCAAGCACATGAACGCGATCTCGGTGACTTTCCCCTTCGCGACCGGCGGCCCGACGTCGAGCCGGGTCGGCGCCGCCCCCGGGACGCCCTCCGTCCGGCACCTGGGGATGCTCCTGGACACGGCGGCCCGGGCCGGACTGCGCATCACCCTGCGTCCGCTTCTCGACGAACGGAACCTGGTCGCCCAGGACCCCCTGGCCTGGCGCGGCTCGCTCGCCCCCGCCGACCGGGCGGCCTGGTTCCGGTCGTACGAGGCGTTCCTCGCGCCGTATCTGACACTCGCGGCCCGCCACCGTGCGAACACCTTCGTCCTGGGGGCGGAGCTGACGTCGCTGGAGGACGACCCGCGCTGGCGTTCGGTCGTGGCGGCGGCGCGGAAGGCGTTCCCGGGCGAGCTGTCCTACGACGCCAACTGGGACGACTACGTGGCCCGGCGGGTGCCCGTCCCCGTCGACCACTTGGGCATCGACGCCTACTTCTCCCTCGCCCACCTCGGTGACGACGCCTCCGCGGCGCAGATCGCCGAGGGCCGGCAGCGCTGGCTGGACCGCAAGAGCACCGGGAATCTGCCCCGGATCGTGCTGAGCGAGGTCGGTATCGTCGCGGCGAGCGGCGCCTACCGTCACCCGGCTGACTGGTCGGGCGGCGGGAAGACCGACACCACGGTGCAGCGGCGCTGGTTCGAGGCGGCCTGCCGGGTGGCCAAGGACCGGGACATGGCGGGTCTGTACTGGTGGAACCTCGATTTCCACGCCGATCCCGGGGCCGGTACGCCCGCCGGTGCCCGCGCCTCGTTCCTCGGCCGTCCCGCCGAGGATGTCATCGCCTCCTGCTTCCGGACCTGGCCGAGATGAACGAAGAACACCACGCACCCGTTGTCACCGCCGGTGCCCGCACCTCGACGCCGCTCCTACCGATGACGGTGCCTCAGGAGGCGGGCCTGCGGCGGTTCCCGGCGGTGGACGGCCTGCGGGGAGCGGCTGTGGCGGCCGTTGTGCTGTACGACACCGGGTGGGGCGGGCCGTACGTGTCCTGGGTGGGTGCCGGGGCCGGGGTCGACGTGCTGCTGGTGCTGACGGGGTTCCTGACCGCCCTGCCGCTGCTGCGCGGGGCGACGGCGACCGGCCGGACCGGTGCCGTGGGCTTCCTGGTCCGCAGGGCGAGGCGTACGGTTCCCGCGCTGCTGGTGTCGGTGGCCGTGGCCCTCGCCGGGTTCTGGGTGCTCGGCTCCTCGCACGTCGTCCGTGACCTGGCCCGGCGGTTCTGGTCGGTTCTCCTGGGCCGAGGGGGCTGGGAGGAGTGGCTGCGCGGGCGGCCGGTGGGGGTCGTCCCGACCGTGGACGCGCCGCTCGCCCCGCTGTGGCTGCTGGACGTCACCGCGCGTTCGGTGCTGGGCTGGTCGCTTCTTCTGGTGTGCCTCTGTCTCGTGGCCCGGCGCCGGCTCACCCCGGTGGCGCTGGTCGCCGCGCTGCTCGGCGGGGCGGTGACGGCCGCCGC